>JAPWUH010000018.1 GCA_028275645.1 Caldivirga sp. | reverse complement strand
TGACTTGATTTACCACGCCCCCTACATTACCCAGAGGGAGATTCAGATAATGGGTAGCTTAACTGGTAACTTGAATGACTTCATAAGCGTCATGAGGCTTGCGGATAGTGGCAAGGTAAAGCCCCTGGTCACTAGGGTTATGAGGCTTGAGGAGGCTAATGAAGCGCTTGATAACTTAAGGTATGGCAGGGTTACGGCCAGGCAAGTCCTCGTGCCTTAATGTAACCATGACTTAATCTTAACTACCCTGGGAAGTAACTTTAAGTCCATTTAGCACCAGGTATAACCCTATCAACAGCAGGACCACGCCCAATATTGGTATTACACCCAGGGCGATGCTAATGGTTACAATCACCGCAGCCTTCTTAATGGTGCTCCTCTTGCCTGTTAAGTCACCAACCTTGATCAACGAGTATAGGCACATTAGTATGCCCACTACGCCGAGGAGCATCGCCACGGCCATTATTATTGAAACGTATATCGGTGTAACCACCAACACTGATCCAGGCTTAACGCTACTGGCGATCATCGATGATAACCGTGCTAATGTGTCAATGGGTTTAAAGCTTGGCTGTGTCACTGTTACGATAATTGAGTTTAAAACCCATAGTATGTAGGCCGCGATTATTATAAATGAACCAACCCTACCCCACCTTAAGCCAATTGCAGTGTTAAGGTCCCTAAAACCCCTATACAGCAGTATCACCACTGGTACGTAGGTTAGTGATATTATCAATGAGGGCCATAGGTCAGTGGATATTAGTATGGTGGCATACGCAATCATCGCCGTGAAGTCCACCGAACTAACCCCAACATATATGCTGGTTAACATGCTCAGTACCACTGAGGCGGCTATTATGGCTAATAGGTCAGGTATTGTTAAGGTTATGGCAGCCCTAATTGGGTAGAGTAATTCATTCAGGTCCAGGTTCCGCATTGAAGTTCCGGTTCCTTAGTCTCTTTTAAACTTTAGGAGGGCACTTACCTTCAGGTGCACTGTACGAATATTAAATGATGCTTAACCTCTGGGTGCAATTGTTGATACATAGTCGGGCTTTACCGCCCTCTTACCGTATACCTAATTAATACTACGTAAACAACCAGGAATATTACCAATGCTGTTATTGGGTCTAGGAAGCCTACCGCAGTTAGGCTGAAGGCAAGGTACACTAGTACCGACACCACGAATGCGGCTGAGGATATCATCAACATGTGCTTAACGTACTCGCTTAACTCACCTTTAACCTCCTCCTCACTGTAGCCCTTACTGACCAATTCGCTGTACAACCTATTGTACATTCTCAGCATCATTGATGCTACAACAGCCAGTTCAACGAACCCTATGGAGTACCCCAGGGTTGTTAATCCCATGGGGTTAACGTAAAGTACGTACACGTGGGTTACGTACACTAGGTATCCGCTAGATAGCGCTAATATAAGTGACATGAACACGACCGTTATTAATGGCTCAATTAATGGGTTTCCCCTAAGCATACCCAATACCCCGGTTATCAGTGATAGCCCCATGAAGGTGAGTGAAGTAACCCTAGCGGCTGGGTCACCGTACATGAATACCACGATGTATGGGATCAGCGGTAATGCGATGGATAGCAAGCTCAGTTGGGTTCTCATACGCTCCACCCTATACTGGACAGCACCTTAACCGTAATCGGCCCGATACCATCACAAACGGGGTCCCATGGAAGAACCCTAAACCTAGATGGGACTAACCTATACAACTTAGCCCTATCCAGCGCAAGCACCTTGGCGCATCCTATTTCAGGTAGGCTCCTCCTCATTATCATGCTGTGTGGTATTATGTCAAGTAAGAGACCGTGGGTTGGTATTGACCTTAGGAACCCAACTAGCCAGTTAATGTTATCATTGGTGATGCTGGTTACCATAACCACAATGGGCCTTGTCTCGTTAACCATGACCATTAGGGATGGGTCATTTAGGTAGGCGCTTGGCCTAGCCTCAACACCTATCAGGGTTCTTTGAATCTTGTAGTAATGGCCCATTCCTGAGCTCGGGTAAACCTTACCCGCAGTTGTCCATAGGCCCACATTGTAATTATACCTAAGCAGTAGCCTAGACAATGACAACACTATGAGTATGCCGTACTCCAGCGGGTTCTCCTCCCAGGTACCATACCGCATCCACCTACCGGTATCCAGTATGAATAGGACTGTCCTTAAACCCTCACGTTCATACTCATTAACCATTAATTCGCCATTTGGGGATCTGGCCGTTGCCTTCCAGTTTATGAACCTGTATGGGTCACCTGGAGCATACTTCCTCACTGACCTAAATTCCGTGGAGAATGGCCCAAGCCTGGATGGGGGTGACCTTGGGAAAGCCTCCCTAGGCTTAATTATACCCGTGGCTCTGGTTATTAACTTAACCTTAGGCATAACCTCAACCTGGGCTGACACATCCACGTGACCCTCAATGGGTTGCCTTAAGCCGAATAGGTCGTGGTAAACGTAATCCACGCCCCTTAATTCATAACGCCCCCTCCTAACAGCCCTAAGCCTATAAGTGAAGTTCCTCTCAACGTCACGGGGGCCCTTGAACACTATGTGAACATTCTTACCGCTGGTTAACTCAAAGCTCTCCGACTCAGTGCTACCTGGCCTTGGCGGTAGCCTAAACGTCATTATACCGTAACCGCCCGTTACCTTCACCTTCACCTTAACCTCAACCTCATCGTTAACGTAAATCCTACTGGGCATTACAGCCAACTCTACATTAACCCTAGGCTCACTACCTATCATTAACGCCAGGGAGACCAATATTATGGGTAAGGCAACCCCGATTACAAGTGGCTTAACGGTTGATAGTAGGGCAACTGCCGCCGTGACCATTGATAATGTGGCCAGTAGTATGACTGTTTTCGCCGACTCCTTAACCATACACCTCACTTGGGCACCGGCAACTTACTGACGTACTCAGCCACAACGGACTCACCCCTAACACCCTCGAGGGTTACCTCAGGCTTCAAAACTACCCTATGGCCAAGTACGTTAACGGCCACACGCTTAACATCATCAGGGATTACGTAGTCCCTACCTTCAAGTAGGGCCATAGCCTTACTCATCCTCATCAGTGATATTATCCCCCTTGGGCTTGGGCCAGCCAGAACCCTTGGGTCCTTCCTTATCACCCTGAAGCTTGATATGTAGCCCAGTAACTCATCACTAACGGTCACCGAGGATTCCAGGAATTGCCTAATTTCAAGGAGCTCACTGGCATTGGTCACAGGCTTAACGTATATTGTTGGGTCATCGGTACGCCAGGTAATCCTCCTCTTTAGAAGCCCAATTTCATCATCAGGGTAACCTAAACTGATCCTAATCATGAATCTGTCGAGTTGCGCCTCTGGGAGTGGGTAGGTTCCCTCCAGTTCAATGGGGTTTTGGGTGGCTATCACTATGAATGGTTGAGGAAGTTTAAGCGTCTCACCCTCAATTGTGACTTGAAGCTCCTCCATAGCCTCAAGTAAACCAGCCTGGGTCTTAGGCGGAGCCCTATTAATCTCATCTGCAAGTATGAGGTTTGCGAATATGGGACCCTTAACAGTCTCAAAGTAACCCTTATCCTGCCTCCAAACCTTGGTCCCTATTATGTCGCTTGGTAGGAGATCCGGGGTGAACTGGATCCTACGAAACTCAAGGCCAAGTAACCTAGCCACCAGCTTAGCCAGAAAGGTCTTACCTATCCCTGGGTAATCCTCAATAAGCACGTGGCCTCCAGCTAATATTGAGGCTATGATCTTAGAGACAACCTCAACGTCGCCAACGTAAAACTTCAAGACCTCGTCAATAATACTCCTTGCCCTCTCGGAGGCTGTATTCAAATCCATAGCCTTAGCGTGCAGTGCGCCTAATAAACATATTTCCACATGATAACGTCACACTATCTTAAAGTTAATTTACCGATAGGAAGGCGGCGCCGAAGGTGCTATACTCTGCTCCTTATAGTAGCTATACCTGGCCATAGCCTGCATGTACCCTGCTCTCCTCGTACTGAGCCATCATGCTTAACACATTGTTAACCACGTTAATCCTCCTAGTAATCTCTTCCTCAATGCTGAACCTATCGTACAGCTTGTTGGGCGAGTACTGGTAGTCAATCAACTCGGCTAAGACTTCAAGAACCTCGTTGTATTCAAATCCCCCACTGGCCATCATGTATGCTAGGTAGGTTAGGAGCTTATCCTTACGGCCATACTTAACGAACTCATCAACAGCCTCATTGAAGTACTTAAGCTCAGGTACCTGAATGACCTTAACCTCACGCCTATGGGCCTCGTAAACCTCCTCAGCCATCTTCTCAATATCACTTGAGGCGACTGTGTAGGCCCTATAGCTTATGTAAGCCACAAGCACTAGCGTCAATACTATTGATACGGCGAGTATGTATATGTTGTAGGCCGGCGGCTTAGGTATGGCTAGTGCCATGTAGAATAGGCCGAGGCCGAAGAAGGCGGCTACAATGCCACCATAAGAATCCTTAAGGTAAAGTACTGCATTACCAATACCCCTGCCTGGTTGCGCATTAATTAATGCAGTGAATGAAAGCGCCAAGGCCGCTAGGGCTGAAATTGCGAAGGGGTATGTGAGTGGCCTGTAGGCCAACCCGAATAGCGAGGCCAATGAGAAGAGTGCCACGGCAATCGCCATCTTCCTGAGGAACTCGCCAACATTAATGTTGGTTAATGAGTAACTTGAACCAAGCCTATTAATCATGACTGCTGATGCTAAGAGTAGTAGTGAGGCTAGGGCAACCTTAGCGTCGTAAATGGGTATGATGAGGAAGGTGCCGAGCGCCATTAATAGTGTTAACACCGTGTATGCGGCGTCATTTACCTGCCTTCCTATGAACCATGGCCTACCCCTCGAGGCCCTTACCTCATTGATGAGGGTGATGGCCAATGAGACGGCTATGGGCATTGACAATATGAAAAGTATGTAGAAGCCCACTGGGGTTAGTAGGATAAGTAGCGCAGTCACTATTATCAATATTACATAGTAGGTGATGTACTTAACAAACGGGATCCTTATCCCATCAACCACAGATTATCACCCTTGGGTTTATGTGAGATTTGCCCAATGCCCTAATGAATGCCTCATAATCAGCCCTGCTAACGCTCCTCTTACCGTAGTAGGCACCTTCAAATATCCTGGTCATTTTAATGGCCTCAGCCTTATCTTTGATTACACCATCGTTAACCAGCTTACTCACCAATTCCCTAGGGGTCATGCTACTGGGGTTCTTTAGGTCAACCACCACGTTGAGCCTAAATAGCCTCTCCACGTCCTTTGAGTAATCGGTGAACCTGATGTTTAGGTGCTCCGAACCCTCACTGGACTCGCCAGTAACCTCGTAACAACCCTCCCTGGGTGCGGTGATCTGGCCACTGCTAATTAACAGACCTGGACTGGCCTTAACCACAACGTCATCCTTAACCTCGTACTTAAGGGGTTCATTAACACCCCATATCAGTGGCAGGTCAGGTGGTATACCCACCTTTAGTAATTTTCCGCCACCCCATCCACTCAACTGGTTAATCCTCTCATTGGGCAGCAACTCAACATTAGGCTCCACGTATTCCTCCATAACCCTCTTAACCTGAGCTGTTGGCTGCATGGCCAGTTTAAACACGTCTCCAGTGCCCTCCTCAGTTTTACTAACCTTGGGCCCCTTACCCCTTATTGTTAAGATTGCGAAAACTGATGAGGCAGCCATGATTATCACCAGGGCGACTAGTACAGCTGTGATTGGCAACTGCGGTACAGCAGTCACCTGCTGAGTAGCCTTACCCCCATTCCCCACCCCGCTACCATGCCCAGTACCGTTAATGCCACCTTGCTGTGGTGGATGCGGCTGCGTTACATTAATCACGGCCACCCTCCTGGTTATGTTGGGTATCGGCAATTCAATGCTAATTAGCGGTATCGGAACCGACGGCAATGTTAAACTGGGTAGCTTAACCACGGGGCCTTCACTATGGGGTATGGTTATGTTAATCAGGGGTGGGCCTATGGTTGGTGCCCCTGAGCCACCGCCACCACCCGGTGAACTGAGGGTTATGGGTAGCGTCATGACCCTTATTGATGATGTTAGAAGCCACAGGGAAATCAATCCAATGATCAGCATGATCACGGCGTCCCTCCTCATGCTTACGTAAAACCGAAAATCGGCTATATTAACCTTTCCCCTGCTGCATACGGCGTTGTTCACAAAGTTTAAAAAAGCCTAGGTGCATATGGGGCTGATGGCCAGTTCACAGCAGAGGAGACTGCCGATGTATAAGAGGATTATTGATGAGAATAAGAGGAAGTGGATGATTAAGGAGTACCTTAACATAGCCCTAACCAGGAATAGGTACGTTGACTCCATTATACAGAGGACAACGTTAGGCACCAGGATCATTATAATGGCTGAGAGGAAGAATAGGATAATTGGTAGGAAGGGGCAGCAGGTTAAGGCATTGGCCGACTTGTTAAAATCCAAGTTCAACCTGGATAACGTGGTAATAGACGTTATACAGGAACCGCACCCCGAGTACAATGCTAGGCTCGTGGCCCTTAGGATAGCTGACGCCATGGCTAAGGGCATTAGGTTTAGGAGGGCGGCAATAATAGCCCTTAGGCAGCTCCAGGAGGCCAATGTTCAAGGCGCCGAGATAGTCATAAGCGGTAAGTTAACCACCGAACGCGCAAGGTTCGAGAAGTACAGCATGGGGATAATGGTTAAGTCAGGCCAGGACTCACTTGAAAAGGTCCAGGAGGCCGTCATACCAGTACTGCTCAAGCCTGGCATATACTCAGTTAGGGTTAGGGTAATACCACCTGACGTTAAGTTGAGCGATAGGTTTACCATTAAACCACCGGAGGAGGTGCAGGCCAAGCAGGTTGAGGCTGAGGTTAAGCAGGAGGGTAAACCCGAGGAGGGGTCTAGTAGCCAGGGCAGCAATAATGCTTAATTAAACGCCGCCCAACTCCCTCCTGGTGCGGGCAGGTGGGTGTTAAGGTCGCCTTAATTGGGGTTGGTAGGATTGGTTCAATACACTTGAGGAACATTGTTAGGTTAAGGAATGAGGGGCTTGTTGACGAGGTTATCGCCGTTGACGCAGACCCATCAAGGCTAGGTGAGGCTAGGTCAATGGGCGCTGACGATGCCCTTGACAGTATTGATGCAGCATTGGTTAGGCACCCTGAGGCGGTAATAATAGCCACACCGACCAATACACACTACGAGTTAGCCATGAAGCTAATTAGTAAATCACACCTGCTGATTGAGAAGCCGGCCACGGCAACATTGAGTGAGGCCATTAACCTACTTAACGAGGCTAAGAAGTCGGGCAACCTAGTGATCCCAGGCATGGTTGAGAGGTTTAATGAAACTGTTAATGAGGCCCTCAGCATGGTTAAGGAACCGGTGGCTGTATCAATGGTTAGAATAGGCCCTACACCACGAAACCCCGACCAATACCTAGGGGTGGTCTACGACCTGGCGATCCATGACCTAGACCTAGCACTAATGGTGACCAAGCCCATTAAGGCTGTGGTCTCAAGGACCATGATCAACATGTACGACTCAAACATACTACTAGACCTAGATGGGGTATCCGTGAGCATTAAGTCTAAGTGGGTTAGCGCAGGTAAGATGCGGGTTCACGTCTACGTTAACCCCAATTCCGTAACAGTGGCTGACCTAGTGAACCATGTGGTCTATAGTAACGGGGAGGTTAAGCACGTCGAGCAGCGTGAGGAGCCCATATACCTTGAGGACAGGAACTTCATAGAGGCAGCCATGGGTAAGGCTAAACCCTTCTCAACGCTCCTAGACCACATCAAGTGCCTGAGGATAATTGAAGCAGCCCAAAAAGGAACGACGTTAATTGCCCTTTAGACACTTCACCATTTATGAAAAACGCCACTGGCGTCTCATGGTTACCCCCATGTATGTATAGTGGGTGAATGCTGTTTGAGAGATGATGAATAAAAATTAAGGTTTAATTTGATTAGGTACGTGATGGTGGGGGATTATCCACTACTTCTATCAATAATGTTCTTCGTGAATGTTCTAGGCCTAAGCTGCATTATTATATAATCGAACGCATCCCAAGGTCTTGAATGCTTACCGCAGGTGTACACGTCTATTGTTGCGTAGTTGTAAGCCGGCCAGGTGTGTATGGCTATGTGGGACTCAAGCACCAGGGCAATGACCGATACCCCACCCTTATCCCCACCACCAAAGTGCCAGACTTTAACATCAACCAGATGCATATTAGCAACCTCAGCGGCCTTAATCACCAGGTTCTTAAGATACTGCTCATCTTGGAGTAAGTCACCTCTAACACCCCATACTTCACCAAACACATGCCAGCCAACCACACCCTCTTCCCCAACCCCTGATCGTGGGATTGGACTCTCCTGCTGTTGCAGCATTTTTCCGATTGCCCGGTGAATCAGGGCGTACCTGTTTTTAAACATTTCCCATCCTTAACCCTCCTAAATATATATTCAATGTATCAATTTATATGTACTAATTTACGCATGGTTAAATTTATAGGAGTTAATAACCACTAGCACGAATGACTATATAGCTAAGTTTTAAAATTAATGGGACGCCAGGCGCTGTCTCATTAATCGGCCAATTGGAGAAACCTTTTCACATTAATGGAAATCTTTCTTTATATTCTTTACATTTATTTGATTAATCCCCACTACGTAGGCTTCACGGCAATGAGTTTATAAAATCAAGCTTTATCAGTATCCAGTAGCCCGCATCAAAGGCAGCCTCTCTCACGCCGATGTGGGCTATGCCCAAAAGGGTGGGGTGATAGGAGATGAGAGTTAGAGAAGTGCTAAGGACGGTGAAGCTGAGGGTTAAGATTAATTACGACGTACACTCAGCGCTTGAGGAGGTTGAGAGAGAGTATAGGGGACTGTTTTGGATTTCTTGACCATTTGTAACACTTATTTCTGTTGATGACCAATCCCAGTTGAGTTTATAAACTTGACCCTAGTATTTTTACTGGTTACCCTGGGTTTCTGAGATCCGTAGTGGCTGGGAACCCCCGGTGACGGGTGGGAAGCTGCTGCGGTGAGGGGGCTTGGGGAGACCGTCGAGAAGGAGACGGCGGGAACAACCCACCACCTCCAGAGAGACGGCAAACGGAAACTTATATTAATCAAGCAGTAACGCTTTTTGTAAGTGATGAGGAGGCATTTGCATGATACGGTGATTAATGCTGGAACTGCTGACCAATAAGCAGGTTATGGATTACCCATAGTAGTGTTTATTAAGAGCCACGAAAACTGGTTACGCATGGCTACTAGGATACCTAGAGCCTTAACAATCGCTGGCCTTGACTCGGGCGGTGGGGCTGGCATAACCGCCGATTTAAAGACATTCCACGCAATGGGGGTTTACGGAATGGTGGCGCTAACCGCCGTTACGGCGCAGAATACGCTGGGTGTTAGGGCTGTCCAGGAGATTGACCCATCCATAGTTGAGGCCCAAATTAACGCCGTTGTCGAGGATATTGGTGTCGACGCAGCTAAGACGGGGATGTTAAGCAGCTCCCCCATAATGAACGCCGTGGCCCATGCGGTTAAGAGATGGGGCTTCCCACTGGTTGTTGACCCTGTAATGTACGCTAAGAGTGGGGATCCTTTAATGCGACCTGAGGCCATGGAAACCCTGAAGAGGGTCATAATCCCACTGGCTAAGGTTGTGACGCCAAATGCACCTGAGGCGGAGCACCTCTCTGGGGTTAAAATCAAGAACCTTGATGATGCCAGGGAAGCGGCGAGGAGGATAGCGGAGGAGCTTCACCCTGAGATTGTCATAGTTAAAGGTGGTCATATAGGTGGTCCTGAAAGCGTCGACCTAGTCTACTTCAGAGATACAGGTGAATTCAGGGAATTAAGGGCCCCTAGGATAAACACCAGGAATACCCATGGAACAGGGTGCAGCTTCTCCGCAGCCATAACGGCTGGGTTAGCTAAGGGCATGGATGCTTGGGATGCCATTAGGCAGGCTAAGGAGCTGATAACAATGGCAATCCAATACTCCCTACCACTAGGCCATGGACATGGGCCGGTGAACCCCATGTCATGGATTGAGGTGAGAGCCTATAGGTACGATACGCTAAATGACTTAAACACAGCACTCAGCCCAATCATAGGGAAGGTTCATGAATTAGTGGATCCACAGGATAACGGTGGTATCGCGGTTGCATTACCTCAACCATATATGGCTAGCCCCAGTGGTATAATTACAGTTACCTGGAGGGGTATTGAAATGGGTTTACCAATTAACAGTGTACGCCATGGTAACGGTGGTAAACTGGTTAAGTATGGTTTAGGTGCCTTTACTAAGCAACTGGGGTTGAGGGCATTAGCAGTGGTAAGTGGCCTAAGTAATGTCACTGCTAAGGCTAAGGTCAAGCTGAGTACATATGAATATGAGGGCATTGGTGATGAGACCACGCAGATTAGCAATGCGCTTGACAATGCCATTAAGGCTTTAGGTAAGGTGCCTGAGGCTATTCACGTAAAAAGCCTCAATGACCTTGTGATACTTGGCAAGTCAGTGGCATCAGTGGTTGATAAGGTTAACCTGTTACTCAGTTGAGAATTCACGACTGGCTAGGGCCATTAAAAACCCTTAACATACTGATGATGTGGGACCTCATTGAGGGATCTTTGGTAATTTTATTAAACCTTAGGCATAGTCAACACAGTGGCTGATGTACAGAAGCAGGGATTATAAGGATGTTAGGAAGCTGCTGGTTTGGCTGCTATACGCCTCGAAGGGTGGGGGGACGAGGCTTAGGATACTTAGCCTACTTAAGCAGAATGGCCCACTAAACGTCAGTCAAATAGCCAGAATGCTTGAGGTTAATTATAGAACCGTGACCTACCACTTAGAGATCCTAGAGGCTCATAACCTAGTTGAGAAGACCCAGACGGGGCATGGAATATACTATAGGTTAAGTGATGCCGGCTTAGCAAACTGGGACCTAATAGAGAAGATACTTAAGGGTAGTTTAGATAGTAAGAGGAGGCTATGAACCACCCATCAACCTCTTCATTATTGAATTCAACATTTTAATAGTCCTCTTATCCAGTACGGTGGATCCGGTACTCTCTATAAACGTCCTCAGGGCGTTGACGTCACCCTTATAACTACCCACATACTCATCCCTGTAACTCAACACCAGGGCCCCATCCCAACCCAGTGATGCCAGTATTCTCACAATCTTTAAGTAGTCTATAGGCCCATTCATCACAGGGTAACCACCCTTCCCACCCTTAACATTGTGGATGTACATGAAGTTTATTGAACCCAGGTTCGGTAGGACGAATTCAAACAGCCTCCTTAAACCCCTAAACGATGGGACATTCACCGTTAGGCTGAGTCTATGCGGTGGGGGAACGGTGGGTATGTTGATGCCAGGTTTGATAATCCATGATAGCACAATGTTGTACTCGGCGGCTACCCTAAGGAACCTAACCACCCCACTAATTGGCGGGTTTAGGATCACCCTATTTACATTTAAGTAATTCGCAAGCTCCAGTAACCTTACCAAGTTCCCTACGCTCCTCGGTGTGGGTACCCTAATGGCCACTGGTTCATAATCCTCGAGTTCAATGGCCAACTCCGGTATTGACCTACCCCACTTAGTCTTAACATAGTCCACTAGGTTTAGCGTTACCCATAGGCCACTGGTATCCTCGGGCTTAACGTTAAGTGGGTTAACCTCGACCAGGACATCCATAGCCAGTCACTGTGGCTTAACCTTTTAAACTAACTTAACGGACTCCAGGTGGTTTAGCATTATCGTATCTATCTTGTACTTTAACTCTATGCTTAAGGCTAAGTTAATTAACTTACCTGGCTCACCGTGAACAAGCATAACCTTATGGGGCTTAGGCTCGATCCTACCCACGTAATTCATCAACTGCTTTCTATCGCTATGACCGGAGAAGCCTGGTTCATGGAAGACGTTCATGTTTACGTTGACCGTTATGTCCTGGTCATAGTACTTGAGGTTCACCCTGCGCTCACCCTGAATAAGCCTCCTGCCCAGAGTCCCCTCACCCTGGTATGACACGAATATTAAACTGTTCTTGGGGTCATCAGCCATGTGGACGAAGTAGTCCATAGCCGGCCCACCACTAAGCATGCCATGTGGGGCTAGTATTATTGAGGGTGGGCCCTGTAGAATATCCATAATCTGCTCCTGCCTCTTCTCAGGGTTCTTAGCCCTCTCAACGGGCTTCACGTACTCGGACATGAATGGGTTAACCCCATCGTATATGAGCTCCCTAACGGTGTTATTTAGGTAGTCTGGGAACATTAGGTGGACGTTAAGTGTCTGGAGGACCATGCCATCAACGTATATTGGTGCCTTACTTAACTTACCCAACTGCATAGCCTCATTGAGTATTAGTAGTATTTCCTGAGCCCTACCCGTGCTGAAGACTGGTATTAGGACCTTACCCCCATTCTCAAGGGTCTTATTAACCAACTGTATCAACTCGGCCTCAGCCTCCTCCCTAGGCTTCTGAACGTCATCCTTACCGCCATAGGTGGACTCCATTATTAACAATTCAACGCGCTTAAACACGCTATGGGCTGGATTAAGTAACCTTGATTGGCCATACTTAAAGTCGCCGGTGTACACTATGTTGTATAGGCCATTGCCAATGTGTAGGTGTGATATGGCGGATCCAACTTCATGGCCTGCATCATACAGGGTCAACTTTATGTCAGGTGAAATATCTGTTACATCCCCGTAATCCACCGTTATGGTGTGGTACAGGGTTGAGGCCAATTCACTTAAGCCATAGTAAGAGTAGCCGCGTTCAGACGACAAGTCTATGTAATCGGTCAGGAGAATTTCCATCAGGTACTTGGTAGGTTTGGTCATGTAGACTGGGCCCTTGTAGCCGTACTTGTATAGGTAGGGTAACATACCTATGTGGTCTAGGTGTGCGTGGGATATCACAACGGCGTCTAGGTTGTCTACGTCTATTATGTCTAGGAATGGTGCCTCATCCAGGCTTCCACCGGGTTTAACACCAGCGTCAAGTAGGACCCTGCTCTCACTGGTTTCAATAAGTAGGGCACTCCTACCAACCTCAAAACAAGCCCCCAGGCAGGTTACCTTAACGTGCTCATTCCTGTAGATAGGTAGTCTATGTATCCTTAGGCCTATGCTCCTCAGGAACTCAGCCCTCTCCTTACCCATAATCATATCGACATTGTTAACGGCATCTATATCATCCCTAGGAAGCCCCTTAGACATGTCAAGCGCGGTTGGTATCACAATAGGTCTCCACCCTGTCTCGGATAGTACAACCTTCTCAAGCCCCTTGATTAACTGGGGTCTCTTAAGGTATATGTAGACGTCCCCTAGTTGATCATTAAAGTATATCTTATCAACTTCATTACCACCATCAGTCACCACCTTCTTAATAATCCTCTCAGCCTCATCCTTAGGCACCCTAGCCTTCTCATCACCCTTGATGATTATGTGCTTCTTAAGCTCCTTAGCCAGGGCCTTCACCAAGTCGCTATTGCTCATTATGTAGCCTGGGTTGAGGGAGTATATGGTTACGTGCGGTCCCTCAAACTCAATCCTAGTTACCCTAGCTTCCCCAGGCAGCATCTTAATAATCTTCTCCTCTATATCAGGCCTAAGTGACATTCCATTAACACCCTTAAGACATGTATCGTTAACTTAAGGTGTTTATAAACGTTATGCAGAGTACAACACATAACACCCAATTCCATGCAAAATACGTAAATGACATATCCTAGGTAGCGTCCCTCATCAATGGGTTAACCCTAGCCATGAGGCTGTTTCACCGCAGTGCTGTCTACATTGCGTTCTCATAGTTATTAAAGTTCCGTGGTTATCCACCTCCAGTGCGTTAGGGTAACCACCCTATTTTTGAGGTATCCAAGTTCTCAAGACTAAAACCACATAAATTTAATGAATATAACCCCCTTCCCTAAAGGGTGAGACTTATCTTCCTCCCTCATCACCAAGTTCAATACATTAAGTGGATATGTTAGGGGTCGTTGCTTGTTTGAAAAATGCTTATAAAGTTGCTCAACAATAGATACTTTAGAATGGCAAGCACTACTGGTATCATTAAGTATGGTGCATTGGCTACATTTATCGTGATCATTATCCTCAGTTACCTGTTAGCACCAAAAGCCACGGTGGGATTAATAATCATGGGTAGGTTGTTTTACGTTAAACTACCGAGCAATTACATTAATGTGTCGTTTTACGTATCCTCAGCGGCCTTAATACTATTAGTAGCCTTAATACCCGAGTACAGGAGGTGGAGGATTAATAACATCATAAATGGTGAATTACCAGCCTTTGTTAGGGTTATTAGGGATGGGATTGGTGCAGGCTTAACATTAACAGAGTCAGTAGCGGTGATGTCTAAGTACAGCACGAGAACCCTGGCTAAGATGATAAGC
>JAPWUH010000017.1 GCA_028275645.1 Caldivirga sp. | reverse complement strand
GTCCTCAAACCTCCTATTAGCCACAGAGGCTGCGGCCATCCTTAGGGCTAGGTCCATCTTCTGGTCGCCGCTCATTATTAGGAAAACCACCTTAACCATGACTGGGCGAGGTAGTTGCTATTTAAATGCGCTGCGCGGTCTATAGCTTGAAATTGCGGAAGCCATATTAAGGTGGCTTGGATTGTGGAACCTGGTGATGATGCTTCACCCCACGTGAACCGTGATGATAAACTCCAATGCTGATATTATCTCGAGGCAAAGAACCCTATTAACAGCCCCACTAAGAATATGACTATCATGACTACTCCAAGGCTTAGGAGGAGCCCTGAGAGGAATGCTGCCGCGGCCAGTGAGAAGCCTAGGACATGAATGAGCACTGCCATGCCCCTCGGCGAGATTACACCGATTAGCAGCAGGATTAGTACTATGGCGCCTATCACTATAGCCGCCACTATGAGCTTTCTAATCAGGAAACCCACCAATATGCCCAGTACAAATACTATCAACGCCATGACAAGGCCACCGGCTACTGCACCCATCAACGTCATTGCAATCAATGAAGGCGGGTTGACCATAAACTAGATACTACTTAGAGTTTATAAGTGTAGCGTTACTCTTACTCATTGTTCATAGCTTCATCTACCTAGTGCTTATTTAAATTAGATGCATATCGAGCATGGAGATGCGTTATGCTCTAGGCCTTGTAACTACCTGTGTTATCCTCAGGCTTCTGTTGTAGGATAAGACATTACTCATGGATACCTCAACGTTTGGGTTGGGTATGCAGATTATTGACAATGAGTCGTAGGTGACGGTTAGCCTTATTGAGTTTCTAAGCCTATGAAAACTAAGCACCTGGCAGAGCCTGTTCATCAGTGTTAGGTGGTTTGGCTTCAAATCAAGGCTAATCATCCTCTCACCCCTGGACTCACCCAGTATTGACCTTAACCTACCCCTAACCTCATTCATATAAGCCTCAACGGTTTCATGCACACCCTCAAGCCTACCCATAATCACCCTACCCAGAGTGGCCAGGTCTATTATGGGGACCATTAGGCCGTCATCCCTCTGCGTTGAGCGCCAAAGCATGGATTCGATGAACACGTAGAGTAGGGCCGCATTGACACCGTTAATGTACGGCGTGTTTAGGAGTAGGTAGTCGGTGTATGAGCCCATGAAGCCAAACCTAAGGTTCTCGGTTATTATCGAGGACACTAGGCCATCGGCATCACTAGCCTTAATTGCGCTAGGTTCAATCAGTGTGGGCCAGGGGTTCAGGTGGAGGGACTTCGATGGGTCACTGTGTAGGCTTAGTGGCAGTGACTGGCGCCTAAGTTCAATTAAGCCGTCATTGGCCATGGCGCCCAGGATACTTGATGCATTGACGCCGTTCTCATCCAGGGCTAACCCAATTAGGTAGGTTAGGTAGAGCCTCCTGGCTATGGTTGGCCAATTGTTCAATGGCCCTATGGTGGTTGGGTCGATGACCTGCTGGAGGTTACCAGGCGTATGGCTAAGCAGGATTACATTACCCTGTGGGTTAGCTTGAACATTATTCTCAAGCCCAATGAGCAGTGTGGTCTCGTAACCCTGAATGAGCCTAAGAACCCTCTCATCGTTAATCGAACCAGCGAAGGTTAGGTGGGTTTCGAGACCCAGGTAATACCTAACCATGAGTAGGGCTAGGGCCAGGGTGACGCTGTAGGTTGATGGGAAGGCCACCATGAGCAGCGGCTTTTCGGTCCTAATTATGGGCTCTATGAGTGTTATCCCTCTATAACCTCTCACGGCTTTAACTAATGCGGGCCACCTTTTTAACGCTCACACCAACAACGTTAAACACAAAAATGTGCCTAAGGCCAGTTAGCAATGCTCCATGAACCAAGTAACCCACTCTTCGGCGTGAATAACCCCAAGGGCATGGTGATAGTGGTGGGTATACCGATGGAGGACACCGTTAGCTTTAAGCCAGGGACAAGGTTCTCCCCAGGGGTACTCAGGTTCATTTCACCATACCTTGAGGCAACCCCAACCGAGCACCTTGGCGTTGAGCCGCTGGGCGAATTCAGGGATGTTGGTGATGTACCTCTGCTCCAGGGTGAGACTGGGGTTAACCTAGGCAGGGTTAGGGAGGTTGAGGCTGGGTTACTGGGGAGCGGGCTTGTGGTTAATATTGGTGGTGAACACACGTTATCGCTGGCAGTGGCTAGGGCCATTAGGGATAGGTACGGTGAACTGGGCGCCTTCATACAGTTCGACGCCCACCTG
Source organism: Caldivirga sp. (assembly GCA_028275645.1). Taxonomy (GTDB): domain Archaea; phylum Thermoproteota; class Thermoprotei; order Thermoproteales; family Thermocladiaceae; genus Caldivirga. Next base: position 12,344 of record JAPWUH010000017.1, on the reverse strand, counting down.
GACCTAAGGAGTGAGTGGCCACCTGGACAGGGGTTAAGCCACGCCACCTTCGGTAGGCTACTTAACACTGAGGTTAAACCATCGATGTACGTTAACCTGGGCTTCCGGGGTTATGATGAGGAGGAGCTTGACTTCGCCATGAAACTGCGCACCCCAGTTCTTCTAGACTCAGTGGAGTTGATGAGCATAAGCCCCGCGGGGCTTCATGAAGTGCTCTCGGGTTTAATGGAGATTAAGGCCCCCATACACCTGTCCATAGATATCGACGTCTTCGACCCAACCATAGCCCCAGGGGTTGGTAACCCTGAGGCGGGTGGTGTTGATTACTGGGCCGTCTATAAGGCGCTCAGCGTGTTAATGCCCATGATAGCGGATAGGTTAGTGGCAGTTGACGTGGTGGAGTATTCACCCCCAAATGACCAGTCCCATGTAACAGCCTCATTAACGCTGAGGCTGATAGTGGACATAGCCAACCTGTACCTATGGAGTATCAAGTGCAGGCGTGCCCGTGGTTAAAATTTAAGGGGCGTTAATCAGGGTTAATGGTTAACTTAGAGGTTTAACTCCCCTAGGCTACCCAGGTCGCTTGTGGCCTTCTCGGAAAGCACATCATTACTGACGGATATGCTGTACTTAAGCTTATACGTATAGACTAAGGCGCCCGACTCCTCCGTGGGTTGTAGGTTCAACTCACCGTTGATATCGGCATGACCCTTCTCTACGCCGTTCCTGAGTAAGCTCCACCTCATAGACACTACCAGCTTATCCCCACTCCTCTCAACGCTCCACCTCCTCTCCCCAGGCTGCAAATCATAGGTGGTGGCGTACTCCTTAACTATGTTGGTGAATGAGCCACCCTCCCCAAGGGGCTGGGATAACCCGGCCTCCCTGGGCCACCTCTCAAGCCTCCTCAACCGAGCCTCCTCGGGGGTATCCTTACTGAACCTTATTGGCACCTCCACCTCAGTTTCGTAAACCACCGTATACTCGGATGACATAGTAACCATGCCTAGGCTAGGTTAATTAAATGTTTTCACATATCGAATTTGAGAAACCTTTATTAAAGGGGGTTAACGCTATGAAGGTCGTATGGTGGTTAACTGGGTTGATGTACTGGTGCTAAGCATACTCCTGGCCTTCATACTTGCGGTAGTGGGGGTAATACTGATTATTGCAGATGCAGCCAGGGGTAAAGGGGGTGAGGAGGGTAAGGGAAATGCCAAGTACGGTGGGGTAGTTGTCATTGGGCCCATACCCATCGTCTTCGGGAATGACTCATCGGTAGTTAAGTGGGCTATCATATTAACCATAGTCGTGGTACTGGTCTTCGTACTACTCATACTACTGCCAATGATGGGTGTTTAACATGAGGCTCTACCAGGTTGGCCTAGCGTTAATATTCGCCGCCGTGCTCATACCGATAATAGCCATCATCCTAACGGCGTTATCCACCCAGCCGAGTGGGGTCACTTGGGGTGGGGCCATCCTAGTCTTTCCAATACCAATAGCCATAGTGATGGGTAATAAACCAACCGTAGTGACAGCCCTATCCTGGGTTATGCTAGCGGTCTTCGTGATTCTCCTGGTCCTCTTCATAGTGATGTTACTCCGCTCAAGGGGGGTTAGGCCCAGTGACTTTGATACGTCAGGTGTGTAATTCCATTATTATTAGTCTCCTTCCATCTTGACCCGGCAGTATGAAGGTTAACTTGTATGAATCGCCGAACACTATGGCTGACACGTCATTCCCCAGGTGGACCTCACCATCAATGCTGTGTATCATGCATGATTCACAGCCCCTGGCCTCCTCAATAATACCCCTTATCACATTGGGTATGTTAACCCCATCGGTGGTTAAGGCCACCAGCAACTCCCCATGATCACCGTGGGAGTGGTAGTCGGCGCTGGCATGGTACTCGCTCCTAATGGCCTCAACAACCTTACTTAAATCCTCCATGAACTCTGGGGGTGCTGTATGGTGGTGATATTCCTCATCCTCCTCATCCTCTTCATTCTCCGTGGCCGGGACGACCACTATGTTAAGCACCAGTTCAAGCTTATCTGAAGCCCCAATCCTCTTAAGCTCATTCCCAAGCCTCCTCCATTCCTCAAGCCCAAGCTTAATCTGCTTAAAATCAAACACACCAACCCACGTTAACTGGGATTTATAAGACTATCCCACTGGCCAATTAGGTGAAGGAGGAAGAACTCAGTCATTCATTACCCACAGATCACCTGAAGTAAACCCCACGCAGCCTTCGCATTAAACCTCGACATTAGGGTTAACTTTATTTAGGTTTATAGTTGTGGTTCACGTGGCTAGGCTGCTTATTGTGAGTGACTCAAGTAGGTTTAGCGTGGGTAAATTGGCCAGCGAACTGGTTAGCATGGGTCACCAGGTCACTCAACTGAACCTAGATAATGAGCCGTTTAACCAGCGCCTAGCCAGCAACTACGACCTTGTGATCTTCACGGCCATTAACCCGTACACGGCGTTATCAATAGCGTTAACCGTCGGTAGGAGCATTAACGACGCGGTGGGTATATTGAACTCTCTGTCAGTCATTAAGCTGCTTAAGGAGCAGGGGGTTGAGTATGAGCTGGTTGCCGGTGACGAGGCTGTTAAGAGGGCGTTCACCAAGGGGCCCTATTACTTCAACACAGCCTGGTCCCTAGGCTTAGGGGGGTTCGTGGACACTGTTGAGGGGGCTAGGAGCATACTTGAGTATAGGCACTACCTGAAGAACCCACTATCACTAGCCTCAGTGCTAGCCCACATTAATAATGCCCAGGAGACTAAGATATTTGCCACCGTTAAGCATGAGAGGTATGGTGAAGTATTAAGGAGACTTAATATTCAGTTCGCCGAGTTAACAGTAGTAAATGGCGTAGTAGTTGAGGCTAACCCAACACCAGAGGTGCCGTTGGGGAGCGTTAGGGAGGTGGCTGAGGTGATTAACAGCAATGTCAAGTGAACTGGAGGTTACCTTAAGGATTAGGGTAATGGACTGCGTAAACGTAGCTAAGGCGCTAATTGTTGATGAGGTTGGTTTACCAAACGGCATTAGGACTAGCATTGAGTGCAACGGTGATGAACTACGGTACATGTTGAGGGCTGAGGTAAGTAATCCAAGGATTGTATTGTCTGCCTGGAACACCATCAACGACCTGCTTAGGAACTTAAAGGCCATCCTCTCGATCCAAACTCATCAATAGTAACTCGATTATCAAGGAACAGATAGCATTAATTAAAGTTTATAGAAAATTTAATTGCCTCAATAGATAATATTTAAAAATCTACTGAACTAATACAATAATAAATATGCAAGTTTAAGTTTTATATGAGTCCATATCGGACGAATCATCATCAATGGCGGCGCAGTAATAGTGGCAATACCATCAATAATACTCTTCATAATAATATAGCCCTAATAGGTTACGCCGTGGGTGTGGTAGTTGCCAGCTTTATCAAGAGAATTTTACCCAAGCTTGTTAAGCAGGCTAGCTTAGGCCCAGATGTTACTAGCATCATCACAGGCTCAATTGAGACCTTCATCATATTCATTGCCTTAGCCATAGTGTTCTCCGTAGGTTCTTAGAGGTTAAAACACTGAAATCAGTTAAACACGGTCCCAATTAAGCTCCTGTAATTAAATTTATAAGGATTAAAACACCCGCGGGGGTTAGTTCTGGGTATGCAAGACTTCACCCACGTTAAGGATATTGCATCGGTCGGGGAGGGTAAGCTGGTTAGTGTTAGGGGTTGGGTCTACAGGAAGAGGGAGATTGGTGGGAAGATCTTCATAGTTGTTAGGGACTCGACGGGCATTGTCCAGGCAGTTGTGAGTAAGGATAACAGTGACGCCTTCAAGAGGGCTGAGCAGCTTAACATAGAGTCCTCACTGGTGGTTAGGGGTTACGTTAAGAGGGAGCCTAGGGCACCTGGGGGCTTTGAGATCCAGGTCACCGACATCCCATGGAGCTTCGTTGGTTGGCAGTTCCCCATAAATGAGGATGCCGCTAAGGCAGACTCAGAGTACCTGCTTGACATGAGGCACCTGTGGGTTAGGAGTAGGAGGATGCAGGCGGTGCTGAAGATTAGGGATACGGTCTTTGGGGCTATACACGAGTGGTTCAGGAGTAACGGTTACTATGAGGTTCAGGCGCCTATGTTCATAACCTCGGCCGTTGAGGGTGGGTCAACGCTCTTCGAGGTTAACTACTTCGGCTCTAAGGCGTACCTAACCCAGTCATCGCAGTTCTACCTAGAGGCTCTAATATTCTCCCTGGAGAAGGTTTACACAGTGGCCCCAAGCTTCAGGGCCGAGAAGTCTAGGACACGGAGACACCTAACAGAGTTCTGGCATGCGGAGGCTGAGGTGGCTTGGGCTGGGCTTGAGGACGTCTTCACCATAACCGAGAACTTGATAAGCCACGTGGTTAAGAGGGTCCTTGAGAGGAACCTGGAGGAGTTAAGCATACTGGGTAGGAGGACTGAGCCCCTTGAGAACGTTAAGCCACCCTTCCCGAGGGTGAGCTACGACGAGGCCATAGGCATACTCAACAGGAAGGGGTTTGACTTGAAGTGGGGCAGTGACATAGGCGCTGATGAGGAGAGGGCATTAACCCTGGAGTTCACCCAACCAATACACCTACACCACTTCCCTGAGCAGGTTAAGGCATTCTACCATAGGAATGACCCAGCTAAGCCTGAGACCACGCTAAGCGTTGATGTACTCGCCCCCGAGGGCTATGGGGAGGTTGTGGGTGGTGGGGAACGTATATTCGACTACGATGAGCTTGTGGACAAAATAAGGAGATTCAACCTAAACCCGGAGGACTACCAGTGGTACCTTGACCTCAGGAGGTATGGTTCAGTCCCCCACGCCGGCTTTGGCCTTGGGGTGGATAGATTGGTCATGTGGATATGCGGGCTTGACCACATTAGGGATGCATTACCCTTCCCAAGGGACATGAGGAGGCTTAAACCCTAGATTACTGAGGCTATGGCTATGAGTATCATCATTATGGAGGCCGAGGATAACATAGCTGTTGTGAGTGCAATAACCCTCCTCATCCTTGCTAGGACCTCCTCATGAACGTATATGGCCATTGACACGTCCAGGAAGCTATCCTTAACGGCGAACACTGACATTACGAACACGGCCACGTCAAGTATGGCTATTAAGGCTAACTCGTACATGAACCCGCTTGAGGGGGTTGTTGAACCAAGGTTTATGAGGAGTTCATTGACCCCCAGGTAGCTGTGAACCATGGCTACCGTGGAGAGGAGTATAGCCACTATGCTTAATCCAAGCGCCACATAGGCCACCTTAACGTTCATTAAAATTACCGGTTCATCAATGATTTAAATAGGTAACGTCACCTAGGCAATTGTGCCCCAGACCTATAGTACATGCACTTATCCCTAATCGGGCACTCACCGCAAAGTGGTCTCCTGCTTCTGCAGATCTTCCTACCGAACTCTATTAAGCCCAAGTGCACCCTTAGGTAGTCCTCAGGGTTTAGTATGCTCCTCCAAAATAGGCTAACGTCCTCATACCCACCCACCACGCCAAGCCTATGGCTAATCCTCATTATGTGGGTGTCCACTGGGAAGGTTGGTTTACCTATGTTCAGCAATACCACGTCAGCGGTCTTAGGCCCAACCCCAGGCAGGCTCATTAGCGTCCTCCTGGCCTCATCAGTATCCATGTCCCTGATGAACTCCAGCGACCCACCATACTTCATGTTCACCACGGTTGCCAGCCTAATTAACCTATCCGCCCTCTGCCTAAAGGATCCTATTGGCCTAAGCAAACCCTCCAACTCCAGCCTACTGAGGCTCAGTATCGATGAGGGGGTTATTGACCCTAACCTAGCCTTAAGGTCCCTGTAAACCCTGGCGGCGACCTTATCGCTCGTGTTCTGGGTTAGCATAACGGCCACTAGGCCCTCGAATATTGACACACCCCTGGTGAAGACCCACCTACCCAGGAACTCCCCCTCATCAATCTTAACTAGGGATATGGCCCTAAAGACGTCATCCCTCGTTATGCTTACCACGGCTTAGCTTGGGTCACCGTTAATTTAAAGTATGTGGGCTTATCCATCGGCTTTGTCTCAAAATTCAACAATCCTCTTACCCTTACTCCTATACTCCTCAATTAACCTGGCGGCTACGTCCTCAGGCAGCTTAATGGTTACTAGGCTTGACTTAGTCCTAGCCTTCAACTTAACCACGTTACTAACCTTCTTAACCCTAATCTCCTCGGCATTGTCAGCATACCTCCTCCACAGGTCTATCAGGAAGACCTCCCTTGGCATACCGCCTCTCCGCAGGCGGTGGTTTATATCTATTCGTTTTCATCGTTTCACGTTACCACCATCCGCCTCTTAGCGGCTTCCCTGACTACTCACCACCAAAATAGCCCTGGCCCATCAGTTATTTCCTCATAATACCTTTCCTTTAAAGCCTAAGGTTAACCATTACACACCCTCCTCACGGTTCTTTAACCACCTCTTTAAGTCTGGTGCAGCGTTTATGAGGACCTTAGTGTACTCGTCCTTTGGATTGTTTATTATCTCGTTTACGTCACCCTCCTCAACTATCCTACCATTCCTCAGTATGACAATCCTACCCCTACCTGACTTCAGTAGCAGTATCCTGGCTAGGGCCAGGTCGTGGGTTATGAAGACTAGGCTTAGGCTTGACCTACGCATCAACTCTATGAAGGTGTTTACGAAGCCTATCCTCAGTGAGGAGTCTATCATTGTCACAGGCTCATCGGCAACTATGAGCCTTGGGTTTGATGCAAGGGACCTGGCTATGGCAACCCTCTGCCTCTGCCCCCCAGACAATTGATGCGGGTACTTGTTCATGTAGAAGGACGGCGGCACAAGGCCAACTAGCTTAAGCAACTCCTCAGCCCTGGCCTCAGCGTTAACCTTGGGGTTCCACCTCCTTATGGGGGCCATTAGCTGCTCCCCTATGGTTAACGATGGGTCTAGTGATGAGTATGGGTCCTGGGGAACCCACTGAACACTCCTTCTAAATTCCTCAAACTCCCTACCCCTCAGTGAGTATATGTCCTTACCCCTGAATAACGCTAACCCGCTGGTTGGCTTCTGGAGGCCAAGTATCACCCTACCCATGGTTGTCTTGCCTGCACCACTCTCACCCACGACGGCGATTACGTCGTTTTCCCTTATGCCCAGGCTAACGTGGTCAAGGGCCTTGATAACCCTCTTTCTGAATAGGCCAACCCTCTCCGTGAAGTAGACGCACACGTCCTTAAGCTCAACTAGGTATTCGTCACTTCCCATATAGGTGACACCTCACCACCCTACCGTTAACGTTATACTCCCCTGGCTTTTCAACCTTACACACATCCATGGCGTACTGGCACCTGGGCCAGAAGGGGCATCCTTGAATATCCTCAAGTGGGTTTGGTGGCTCACCGGGTATTGGCCTAACCTCCTCGGGGCTTGAGGAAAGTGAGGGTATTGACTGCACCAATGCCTTTGTGTAGGGGTGCTTAGGGTCAACTATGACATCCTCAGTGGGCCCAATCTCCATAACCTCCCCATTGTACAGGACAATGACCCTGGAGGCTATCATGGGTACTATGGATATGTCGTGGGTTATGAAGATTATTGTCGTGCCCAACTCCTCGTTAATCATCTTAACCAGCTTAAGTATCTCCATCTGCGTTACCACGTCTAACGCCGCGGTGGGCTCATCCATAATCACCAACTCTGGGTTTAGGAGTAGTGAGAGGGCTATGGCAACCCTCTGCTTCATGCCACCGGACAATTGATGCGGATACAGATTAAACACCCTAGCCGGGTCAAGCTTAGTGAACTCCAGTACCTCACTAGCCCTCTTCAGTACCTCAGCCTCATCACTGATCCCATGCGCCCTGGCCGTGTCGAGGAAGTGGTCCTTAATCCTCATCGTTGGGTTGAATATGTTCTGACTGGCCTGGGGGACCATGGAAACCTTAACCCACTTATACTTCAAGTTGAATTCATGTTCACTGAGGGAGAGTATATCAACCCCATTGTAGTATATGCTACCGCCCCTAACCACCGCTGGGGGTTTAAGCATGCGCATTATCGCTAAGGCTAAGGTTGACTTACCTGAACCGCTCTCACCAACAATACTAACTATCTCACCCTTATTAACATCCATGCTAACCCCCTTGAGGGCCTTAACCGCAATCTTAAGGTCCGGTAACCTATACTCCACGTTGAGATTCCTTACACTGAGTAATGGCATACTACGGCTCCACAGCACGTTAAGGCTCTATTAAAAGCTTTACTCAAAATAATGGAAGGTTTGTGACTATAGCTTTAGGTAAGTTAGCTTAACGCATTAATAGGCTATATAACTTAGGTAAGTCAATGCTGTAATTACCATAAACATCACCGCCGGTAATGTTTATGCTACCGTTGCTCACCTTAACGTCAGCCTTAAAGGGCGCAACCACGCCCCACATTCTCAACACTCCGTTGGAGTCCTCCTCGTAGTACATGTAGGTTGTCTTGATGCTACTCCCCCTCCACCCATACGTCACCTCAGGCGTCTTGGGGAATATGACCGTGTACTCCGTGTTACCCGTTGAGAGCACTGCGTGGTTCCTCCCCATGGTGACCACGTTACCCATGCAATGTATGTTCCACCTAAACCTACCCACGCCACTTACCTCATCCAGTATCACGTAGATGAACCTACCCAACCCCACAACCCCCCTCCTATGCCTAACGCCTGGGTAGGTGTCAGCCTCAAAGGAGGCGTAGACATTACCATCCTCAACCCAATACCTTATCAACCTACCCCTGGTCTCAACCTGGTCCTCGTCACGGAGGGTCACGGTGTTGTGGGCTATGCTCCTCCTGTGCCACGTCCAATGGAGCTCGGAGTAGTATCCTCCAGAACCAGCATCTACAATGAGTGGCTCACCGTTTGAGTGGAGTTCGAAGCTTAACTTATCTGGGTGCCCGTGCCAGGCTCCATGCGGGCCGTAGTCGAGGATGAAGTATGTTGCCCTGGGGTTATCCCCACTCCTAACTATGAACCTTCCTGAGTCGTCGAGGACGGTCACCTCACTATGCCTAGGCTCAATGGAGCTCCCCAGTAGGTTTAACCCATCGGCCAGGGCCAGGGCGCTCAATGGTGACGTTGGCCTTGCCCCAAGCTCCATCAACCTTAACCCAACCTTAACCAGCATTGGGTCACCGTACCTAACGCCGCTTATTATGAATGAGTCTGGGTTGGGTAAATCATCCCCACTGTCCTCCAGTGCCGGCATCCTGTAGCGTGGGTCAAGCAGGTTCCACAACCAGTACACCGCCTTCTTAATAACTGGTTCACCACCCCTAGCCACTGAGTATATGTCAACACCGTTGAGCCTCAGCAACTCGGCTCCCCACGTTACTAAGTTAAGCACGGCATTATGGTAGCCGGCGGACTCCTCAAGCCACCCACCATCATTTAGGAAGTAACCCAGTGCATTCCTGAAGACAGCCTCAGCCTTGATTAAGCCAAGCTTAGAATTCCTGAAGTTGAATTTGCTTGATATGGCCAGTAGGGCTAAGGCCTCGGTGAGCTCCCAGTTGCCAGCCCAGGCATTGGTTAACTTAATTAACTCACCCTGGGCCCACCTAAACATCAACATGAGCCTCAGCTTTAAGTCCTCCGGCAGCTCATCCTCAAGTAGGTCGTAGGCAAGGGTCAGTTGAAGCATCCCACCAGAACCAGCCCCACCATGGATACCATTGAACCAGTGTATCAACTCCCCCCTCTCAAAGGCTGATGCGACTGTTTCAAGGCCCTTCAATGCATCGCCTATGGGTGAGCCGAGGTAGACGTGGCCAATGGCCAGTTTTAGGATTAGGTCCGCTAGGGCAGTGGTTACATAGCCACCTCTGGTGAATTCACTTAGGTTTAGGAATATGGCTGGGTAAACCTTAACGCCATCGGCTAAGTACTCCTTAAGCACCTTGATAGCCTCCTCAGGTAGCTGCCTCCTCCTAATCAGCCTAGTCCTACTTGAGAGACTCTCAGCGGCCAGCTCATACACGCCTATTGAGGCTGACTTATCGTCGTAGAAGCCCTCAACCTCGTCAACCCATGTATCAAGGTGGTTAACTAGGCTTGGGTTAACTTTACCCAAGGCCTCAACGGCAGCGGCGTAGTCTGGATTTATTGAGAACGCCCTAGAGACCAACTTACCGTTAATGCTGAACTCCAGGTATGGTACGGAGTAGAGTGTGTCCTCCATGGACCAGCCTAGGGCCTCGGTCTTGAAACCAATGGCCGATGCTTGACCAGGCCTTACGTTAATGGTGTTAGTTTTCACCGTTAAGTTAAACTTGGACTCGCCAACCCTCACCCTATCCACATCATAACCCCTCCTACCTAGGACTGGCATAGACTTAACTAGCCTCACGCGGCCGTCAACCTTAACCTCCCCAACCCTCGACACTGAGTATATGGCCAGGGCCCCGCTTATGGAGTCACCCGGTTTAATAATGCTTGGTGATTCAATACCAATGATAAGTTCGTCATCAGCGTAGTCAACCCTACCCAGGCCGTTGAATGGTATTAACTCGTAGCCTAGCTCCACAGCTCCACTTCCATTCGCAACCAGGTTGAGTTCAACGTTGAAGAACTGGTCCTCAACTACGCCATAGCAGCCTGTTAGGCACCTAACCAGTAGGCCAATCCTCTTACCCTCATTAACGAAGGCTACCCATTCCAGTTCAGGGAAATACCTGTCACTATACGTGTGCTTACTGAACCTGAAGCCGGAGACCGGTGGTTTCAGGCCAACGGCCGAGAAGCTGTTTGGTGGTTCAGGGAAGCCGAACTTCACGAAGTACCTGCAATTGTACATGGCCCCAAGGGCCTCCCCCCAATACCCACCCTCACCGCAGGCTACGTGGATAAGCTCCCTAACCCTACTAACCCCACTGGCCTTAACCCTAATGGTAACCCTAGGCCCATTAAGCGCAACCTCCTTAACCAGCGTTATGCCGCCTGACTCCACGCCCAGCACAACCGATGAGCCACTTACGCTTATGATACTCCTCCTGGCCTTGATCAATGGTTCAACCTCAAGTATACCCATACCGGGCTCCATCAACTCTAACTCCGGTCTCCTGGCCAGTAGGTGCTGGGTGTTAGTCCTCTTATCAAGTAGCTCCACTATGGTGCCACTGGGTTCGTGGATTACCAGCCTGATTGAATCGTTCTCAAGGCTTATCACAGTTGTGGATTAGGCATAGCTATTTAATAAAGTAAACCCACAGGCACCTTAACTGACGGAATATTTTAATAGGGGGTTGTGCCAAGTGGTGGTGTATGGGTACATTGAGCTACATCGCCGACCTGTGGAAGAAGCCCTACGAGGAGCCGCTTAGGCGTGTCATTAAGGCTAGGTTGATTAAGTGGCGTAGGGAACCCTCCGTGGTTAGGGTTGAGAGACCCACTAGGCTGGATAAGGCTAGGAAGTATGGTTATAAGGCTAAGCAGGGGGTCGTGGTGGTTAGGGTTAGGGTTAGGAGGGGGCCGTTCAATAGGCGTAGGCCAAACACAGGTAGGAGACCCAAGAGGATGGGCGTCTACGGCATTGCACTATCCACTAACCTCCAGGTGGTCGCTGAGCAGAGGGCGGCCAGGAGGTTTAGAAACCTTGAGGTGCTTGGCTCATACTGGGTTGGTGAGGATGCTATATACAAGTGGTTTGAGGTGATTATGATAGACCCTAACCACCCAGCCATCAGGAATGACCCAGATTACAGCGGTATTGTGGGGAAGGAGGATAAGAGGGAGAGGAGGCAGAGGAGGGTTAGGAGGCTAAGGCAGAGGCAGAGGAGGCTGATTGAGAGGTTAAGGCGGAGGATGCAGGGACAGGGTAGTGGAAAGTCTAACTAACGCATCTGAACAATATTTATAAAATGCTACCTATCAGCTCAGGCAGGTCCTTGTGAGCAAGCTGGGCCTTAGGTTTGGGACCGATGGCGTTAGGGGGATTATTGGGGAAACAATAACCGACTTAACCGTAGCCATAATAGCCGAGGCCACCTTAAGGTACTGGTACAGGAGGTACGGCGTATCCAAGGTCCTCGTGGGTTACGATACCAGGTTAATGTCTAGGGACTTCGCAACCATAATAGCCTCAATAGCCAGGGAGCATGGGGCCGACGTAAACGTAGTCTCCGGGCCAACGCCAACACCAGTAATATCGTGGGCGGTGCTTAAGCATAGGTTTAGCCTAGCATTCCAAGTGACGGCAAGCCACAACCCACCCAGGTATAATGGGGTTAAGGTAATTGGG
>JAPWUH010000016.1 GCA_028275645.1 Caldivirga sp. | reverse complement strand
TTCTCGATATACTACACGCCCGGCGTGGCCGGGGTTTCACTTGAAATATCCAAGAACCCTGACTTATCCTTCGAATTAACATGGCGTTGGAACGCCATAGCCGTGCTGACGGATGGAACAAGGGTCCTGGGTTTAGGTAATGTCGGGCCTGAGGCTGCCCTGCCCGTAATGGAGGGTAAGGCACTCATATTCAAGTACCTCGGCGGTGTCGATGCCATTCCATTACCCATTAGGGTTAAGTCAAAGGAGGAGTTCGTGGCTGTGGCGAAGGCTATTGAACCATCCTTCGGCGGCATAAACCTAGAGGACATTGAATCACCAAAGTGCTTCTACCTGCTTGAGACATTGAGAAGGGAACTTAACATACCTGTGTGGCATGATGACCAGCAGGGGACAGCAGGTGCAATCTTAGCTGGACTCTACAATGCGCTTAAGGTGGTTGGTAAGAAGCTAACCAGCGTTAGAATAGTCCTGTTCGGGGCTGGGGCATCAAATATAGCGGCGGCCGAGGTACTCCACACGGCGGGTGTACCCTACGAGAACATGATCCTCATAGACAGCAAGGGGCCACTACATGCCGATAGGGAGGACATGGATAGGTTAATGCTGAACAACCCGTGGAAGTACAATCTAGCCCTTAAGACAAATAAAGAGAAGCTTAAGACCATTGAAGAGGCCATGAATGGGGCCGACGTCTTAATATCGGCATCAACACCAGGCCCAGGCATCATTAAGAAGGATTGGATTAGGCTAATGAATAAGGATGCAATAGTCTTCGCCCTAGCTAACCCAGTCCCGGAGATATGGCCATGGGAGGCTAAGGAGGCTGGGGCCAGGGTAGTGGCCACGGGTAGGAGCGACTTCCCCAATCAAATAAACAACAGCCTAATATTCCCATCAGTCTTCAGGGGGGCCCTTGACGTTAGGGCTAAGGCAATAAGCAACGAGGTCATTGTGGCCGTAGCTAGGGAAATAGCCAAGTACGCTGAGGAGAGGGGGATAAGCGAGGACTACATAATACCCACGATGGAGGAGTGGGAGGTCTACCCAAGGGCAGCTGCGGCTGCGGCCGTGGAGATTGTTAATGAGGGTTTGGCTAGGGTTAGCACAACTTATAGGGAGGAGCTTGAGAGGGCTAGGGAGATAATAGCTAAGGCTAGGGCATCAATGGAGAGGTTAATGAGGGAGGGACTTATAAGGGAGATCCCAGCTGAATTTGTTAGGTGAGGCTAGTGGTTAAGGTTAGGAGGGCTGGGGAAAGGGACTTAGACAGCATTGTTGAGCTCGTGGTTAGGTTGAAGAGGCTTAACAGTGAGTTTGACCCATTACTCAAGGTCAGGGACGACATTTACACGCAGGTTAGGAATTGGCTGAGTGGCTTCATGAACGATAAGAATAGGCTGCTGCTGGTGGCCGAGTCAGACGATGGGAAGGTGATTGGGGTTCTCGTATCTGAGGTTAGGGAGAGGTTATTCTATGAACCACGCATGGAGGGCGTCATAATGGACTTCTACGTAATGCCCGAGTTCAGGAGGAGGGGCATAGGCAAGATGATGATGGATGAGGCTATTAAGATGCTTAGGGAGATGGGGGCACATGTAATATCAGCTGAATTCCCAGCCCAAAACCAGATATCAGTCGCCTTCTACAGGAAGTACGGCTTCAGGCCAATGATGAATGTATACGTTAAGGAGACTTAAGACGCCAGGAACACCTTAACTGCTATAACCTCTTTATCAAATAGAAACAGTTGCTGACCCTCTGCACTCAGAACCTTTAACCCATTCATAAACTGCCCAAGGGGAGTGTTCCTGATTTTGCCTAGGCAATCCTGGATATACGAAGAAACCTCCTTCAACCTACCGGCATCACTAACCTCAACGTAGGTGAACCACGTGAACTGCTGCCCATTATCAATGGTAATTATCCTATCGGCAATACCCCTCAATAGGCAGTTTAAAACACCCCTGAAGTAAACCCTCGTTAACTCAACCTGCTGGCCAATACACTTATCCACCTGGCACTCAACCATGGCTAACGCAACCTCGGCCTGAACTTATAAATCTATAATGGCCAGCTTAAATTTACCTAAGTTGAAAAACCAAGGATATTGAATACCGTTGACGTAAACCCCCTCACTACGAGAATCTGCTTAAAACCCTCATTAACCCTTTGTTAGTTAGGAAAACCAGGTTACCCTTCAACGATACGTACCCCTGACTGGCTAATGTAACCACGACCCTGTTCACAGCGTCAACCTCACTGTTAATCATCTTGGCCAGTGATTCGACGCTTATGGCCTTCCCCTCGTTAACGGCGGACTGCATAAATAATGTAACTAGGATCCTCTCCTCCGGCCCAACCAACCCCATATCAGACTCCCACAAACCCCCTTTATAACTTTATGTTCAATTTTAGAGCCAATCCTTATTACCAAGCCCCATCTCTAACTGAGCCCAAGGCATTGCACCCTTATTAAGGTGAGGAGGTTAACATTAAGGTTGCGTTTGTGCATTGTTAATTGAGTGTGTTTTGGTTTTGTGGTAAGGCTTTGAAGTGTTGTGTTTTTGCGCTGTTTTGGTGGTTTGTTGGCCGTAATTTTGATTCTACTTACTGCCCTTGCATTAGTCTCCATATTTATGAGTTATTTTTACGCTTACTCAGCCTTGTCTTCACGTGGCTTGTTTAAGGTTGTTGACTTGGGTTTTAGCTCCGTTGAGTACTTCAATTACTCACTGAGTAACCAACCTACCTTGGTTTTCAAGGTTCTCATCAATGGTTCACCTGTTAACTTCACTGTTAGCCTATCCGCATTGAATAGGCTCGGCGTCTCAATTGCCGGTTACTTGAGTGGTTTCGGCTCGGCTTCGATGAACCTAAGCATCATTAAGCCGATTGCCTCTTGTTTCACTGCCTACTCTCCTTACGTTTGGCCCAGTTTAATAGCCTTCGTAACCAGGATTGCTAATGGTGAGGCTTAGACCGCCGTAGTCACCATACCCTACGATCCAAATTGGGTAATCGAGGGTAGGCCAATAAGCATTGTGGTGATTGTTAACTTAGGCTTGGTTAAACCAGTCAAGGTTAAGCTCATTAGGGTCAATTCAACTGGTGTAGTTAACGATACGCCAGTAGCAAAGCCCGGCTTTGACCCGTATGGCTACGCGTACCTTGGTAACTGCAACGGTAGTGAGCTCTACTACGTTGAGAATAACGCTCACCTAAGTGGATGGTGGTACCTCGTAGACTGTAAGGTGTTTGAGTGGCCGTTGGTTCAGTTCTTCATAGATGGAGCCAAAATGTGTTAACCGAGTCAGGATTATACAGCGTAGCGTTAAAGGGCAATGGCCTTACTCCATCTATTGGTTATGTGCAGTCTGGTTCCGGGCTATACGGAGTAATGAGACTTTCAGCACTGGCTCAGTTGGCCCGGTGGTTAGCTTCAACCAAAACATGAACATTAACCTAACCACAAACACAAGCCAACCAATCGATACTGCTGAACTACAATTTAACTCAAGTTAACTCAAGTGCGCCAGCCCCAAGCCAAATCTTACCAGGTGGCGTACTTCACTACACTGTTAATAGCCCTGGCTTCCTATACGCCTACTTTGAAGCCCACTAGCATACACGGCTTGGATGCTCTACAATTCATCGCAGCTAATCGCCGGTTGTACAGTGGCGTTGGCCTAACATCACCAAGCTACCAGGGGGCAATACACCGTACTTGATAGCGGGCTTAGATACTGGAAATGGGCCGGTGGAGGCAATGTTCAACGGCATCTTCAACTATAAGATAACGTTGCCGAAATGGTATATTTTCACTGGGCGTGACGACAGCTGAGGATGTTAGGTTACTTTGCTTCGCAACCCACATCATCAAGCACATTCTACGAAAACTACACAATAAAAATAGATAGGGCGTACTCGTCGACGTGGGATGCGTACACGGCATTCATAGGCACATATGCAGTAAGCTACCAAACAGGAACATACTACTGGCCAATGGGGATGATCATAAACTACATAGCACCATACAAATCACTAACACAAATACAATGCAATAAATAAGCAACAAACCCAAAAACCAGCGTAAAAACCACACTCCCCAAATCAAAACACTATTGGAGGCAGTCCTTGCTTAATTCAGGGTGGTTGATGGTTATTAATCTGGCTGTGTATTGGGCGTTTTGGCAGTTAGCCTTACTGAAGGACTCACCCTTAACCCATGCCGCCAGTTCACTGGGTAGTTTAATTGACGCTAGTCTTTTCATAACGGAGGCGTTACCGTGAACCCTAACCATGTAGTTGAGTAACCTATGTACTGCCGATTGGTAGAGCGTGTAGGCCTTATATGGACTGTAATACGGGTTAAAGTAGTTGTGGACGTCCTGCGGTGCACCGTGCTTCGTGGACATGTAGTAGAAGTGGTCACTAACCATAAGGAGCCTAACGTACCTCATCAGGTATCCGTCATCCAACTCCCTGGCTAGCCTATAAAGTATGTTCAGTTGGTTGAAGGATATCCACTGCATTTCATTGCCAATCCAGGCTGATGCATCCTTCTCAACGTCAGCCCACGATATAAGCTCATTAATGTTGAGCTCATATGAGCTCGGCACATGGCTCTCAACCTCGCCTGGGGTTATGAAGATGATGTTAGACTCGTATGCATGCCTAAACATCCACCTGAGGAACTCGAAGATACCTGACTCCTCAGGCATGTGCTCGCCGAAGGTTTCCATATCAAGGCCGATCATGACTAGGTCACCACTGGTTGCGTTTAACCATGCAACGTACTTATCAGCGGTTAGGGGGTACTGGTCCCATGACCTATTAGTGAACCTAAACCCAACATCGTCCGAGAGTCTGTAGTGCCTAAGCAACAGCATAATGCCACCCGGGCCCCTATACAGGTACGTTGGCTGCCTAAAGCCCAGAACCCTCTCAACACCCTCAGTTAACACAACCCTGAAGCCCATCTCGGAGAATACCCTACCCACGTCATCGCTGTACATGAATTCCGTGTTCTGGGCGGTGATGGGCCTTCTGCCCGTTAACTCCTCTATTAACCTGACTTGCATTGTAACCTGCTCCCTAAACTCACCCTCGTCTATTAGGTAGGCCAGTGAGTGGTAGTAGGTTTCGGCAACAGGCTCGACCACACCATCCTTAATCAACTCCACAAGCTTACTCAAAACCCACGGCTCCCACTTCTTCAACTGCTCAATTAGGATGCCGGTTATGCTAACGCTGAACCTGTAGCCGTAATCCTTATTCGCCTGCCTAAGCAGGTCAAGCACCTTACCATATGACTTAACGGCAATCCTGCTAAGTATAATTCTATTCAACTCATCGTCGAACATCATCTCAAGGGGCTCCGTTGGCGATTGGTAGTGGAGGAGCCTATTAAGCCTCCTGGGCTGGTGCATCTCCATGAAGAATACCACGTTCTTAACCACGCTAAGTATACCTAACCCGTGGTTTAGTGTTTTACGTACAACCTCCATCTACATCCTTGGAGGTGGGCTCACCCTCGTCATCACTAGCCAGGCCTCTGCTTACCCTCGGCGCTGACCGGTATTATCGTCACTATGCCGGGCTTGACGGAGTCCAATAGGTCGATGTTGGAAACCACCATGCCGAGGGGGTTTACCCTACTGCCTATTTGAACATCCTCAGTGGCCAGTATCAACTGCTTTGTGTTCGGCCTATAGCACAACTCACCCCTCCTAACCTTAACCTCAAAGGTCTCCGGTAGCGAACCCAGGTCTAGGGGTATTGTTATCAAAGAGCCTATCCTGGTGAAGGGTGTTGAAATGGGTAATATGCTTAGTAGCCTAGTTGCCGTTATAGGTGACTTAGCCACATCCAGCCTAACAACCACCTCACCACTTTGAAACCTAAGCACTAAAGCCTTGACAGACTGTACATTCATTACTTGAGATACAGCCCACTGTTTAAAAATGCTAACCACCAAAGATTAGGCGCAATCCTAATGTTGATCATTCCGTCCGTCTATCATCACAAGTCAGGACCAACGCGCCTAATCACCAAGCCTAGGGTTAGTGACTGTGTTTTAAACTTACTGAGGCTAAGATTTAAAAACAGGTAAGTAATGACTCAACCGGGGACTCCTCCCGGAGACCTGGGGAGCCAGGCCTATGAAGGGTTAGAGGGCCCCTTTGCTCCCCCTTCACACGCATGGAATCCAAAGTCAACGCCTATGACCACGAGTGCCGGGTAGGGTGAAAATGTTTAAGTACAATCTTAGTGAAAGCATTGGGCTATTCGTAGCCAATCGCCATCCTCTCTTAATGGCGCTGAGTCCTCTGTTCAACCGACTGTTAACGAAGTACGTTGAGAAGGTGAATTAGTGGTTCCCCATACACTTAAGGTTACGTTAAAGTGGGAATGCATGCACCATGGGCTGGTGGTTTACGCGTAACCGTTGGAAACATTAATAAGGTGGCTGTTTGGCGTGGTTACCACTGGGTGGCGTTAATGGGTGCATTAACCATAACGGCCAAGTACCTGATAGAGTTGAACTTCGAGGTGCAGGGCACCGTGGATAAGCCAGACATAATAGGTGCCCTATTTAGCCAAACAGAGGGTCTACTGGGCCCTGACCTGGACCTTAGGGAACTTCAAAATACCAGCAGGATAGGTAGGATTGAGGTTGAGGTTGAGCATAAGGGTGATAAGACCGTTGGCAAGGTTTACGTACCCTCAAACCTAAACTACTATGAAACAGCCCTAATAGCGGCAATGCTTGAAACAGTGGACAGGGTGGGGCCTTACAACGCCAAGTTCCAGGTCAACACAATTAAGGATTTGAGGAGCGAGAAGCGTAAGCTAATAATTGATAGGGCTAAGGAGCTTATTAAACTTATTGAGAGGGAGACCATACCGGACACTAAGGAGCTTATGGATAAGCTACTTAGTGAGGTTAAGCAGAGTGAAGTAATCTCATATGGCCCGGAGGGCTTACCGGCTGGGCCGGATGTTGATACATCAGACACCATAATAATCGTTGAGGGTAGGGCTGATGTGGTAAACCTCGTTAAGCATGGCTACAGGAACGTCATAGCCATAGAGGGGGCTAGTGGTGGCATACCTAAGACTGTTGTTGAGTTAAGCCGTAAGAAGACCACCATAGCCTTCACTGATGGTGATAGGGGTGGTGAAATGGTGCTTAGGGAGTTGCTTAAGGTAGCTGACATAGATTACGTGGCTAGGGCACCGCCTGGTAAGGAGGTTGAGCAGTTGACGGCCAAGGAGATAGCCAAGGCGCTTAGAAACAAGATACCAGTTGAGGAATACCTAAACCAATTAAGTAAGAGGGATAGGCAGGTGATTGAGGAGAGTAGGAGGCAGATGGAGCAGGCACAGGTGCAGGTAACCGGAACAGCTCAACAGCCTGAACAGGCACAGGCCACCCAGCCACCCCAGCAGGCTCAGGTTACCCAGCAGCCACCTCAATTACCGCCAAATGTAATTGATGAGGTGAGTAAACTGGTCGGTACACTGGAGGCTATTATTTACGATAAGAACTGGAATGCATTGAGGAGGGTGCCCGTTAGGGATCTGTTGGATACACTTCAACAGGTCAATGACGCATATGCGATAGTTTTTGATGGTGTCGGAACCCAGAGACTCGTTGATGCGGCGGTCAGTAAGGGTATTAAGGTGCTTATCATGACTAGGATAGGCAATATAGCCAAGGTTCCATCAGATATGACCATCGCCACCTTTAACGATATAGTCAAGAAATAGTAGGTTTCGTCGGCTACTGATCTAAGTTAAGATATTTAAATTATGACATAGCCCAAACACGATAATTAACTTAACATACCTAGTATTTTAAAAATTTAAGTTAAAAACTTCTTAATAATGACCCTAAAGCATTAGAGACCCGGCTGGGGTTTTAACCATCTCAAGCACCTTAATCTTAAGATCCTTTACAATGCTTATCGTGTTGTTGATCATTAAGTCAACCTCCTCAGGCGTAAAGTAGCCGCTACCCTTCTGGAGGGCTACTATGTTCTCGCCATCTGAGGCGACGGTGAACCTACCATCACTCATGACCTCCTCCTCCAGGGTTGGGTCAACTATTAGGTACTTGTCTATTTTGTAATAGGTCACCGTCAGTGGCATGTTCTGGGGGTTAACGTTAAGCTGAACCTTCGTTGACTTATCCAGTTTAACATTATCACCGTCAATTATAGCCCTCGGCACCTGGGCATTGGCTATTGCTGAGACTGCGGCTAACATTGATGAGTCTATTAGGTTTCCGTCGTGGTTTAGGACATATATGTCTATCCACATCGTGTAGACGGACTTACCCGGTATTATCACCAAGTCCCTCAGTGGTATGTAGTTACTGTGCCTAAGAGCCCTATCAATAATCCTGGCGATCTCAATGGCGTTCTCGTCGGGTGGGCCAGGTTCAAATGTTGGTGCAGCTAATGGCGGGGTCTCCAGGTTAACAATTAGGTTACCTTCATTGGGGGTATCCTCAAAGGGCTTACCCAGTTCAAACTTAACTCCGGCTATGACCTTGGTGTTGCCCAGGTTAACTATGGCACTACCGTCAGCTGTCTTAACTACACCAACCCTTATCGACAAGTCCCTCATACCGAGCAACTGCCTATTGTCGGGCCTCTTACCCTCACTTATCAGCCTCCTTAACGTCTCCCTCCTCAGTGATGGTATTATTTCGAATGGGTAGCTCATTGCTGAACCACCATCATGTACTTGCCCTTTAAAGTCTCCCTCATGATCCTGTATATGTTCTCAGCCGCCTTGAAGGCAAGTTCAAGGCCCCTCTTAACCTCAC
Organism: Caldivirga sp.; assembly: GCA_028275645.1. Classification (GTDB taxonomy): domain Archaea; phylum Thermoproteota; class Thermoprotei; order Thermoproteales; family Thermocladiaceae; genus Caldivirga. The sequence goes on along the minus strand of JAPWUH010000016.1, from coordinate 5,902 downwards.
TAGGCTTCCAAACACCATCAAGCTGCATCAGCAGTATCCAACCCTTCCTGTAGGCTATGGCTATGGGTAGGTCGCCGTCTCCGTAGTTATCCTCAAGCTTATTTAAGTCCACTATGACTGTGTCACCCACCTTACCCACGGATACCCCAATCACCAAGTCCCTTAACGGTATCCCCGCATCCGCCAACGCCAACGACGCGGCCGTTATGGACGTCACCCTGGTGCTTCCATCAGCCTGGAGAACCTCGAGGAAGACGTCTATGGTTGACTTGGGGTACTGCTCTAGGAAGACAACAGCCTCAAGGGCCTCCTTAACCACCTTACTGATCTCAATCTCCCTCCTAGTTGGGGCCGGGTTCTTCCTATCATCAGTGCTGAACGGGGCCATGTGGTACCTAACCCTAATCACCGCCTTGTCAGGGGCCGTTATGTAGCGTGGTATAGGCTCCCTAGGCCCATAAACGGCGGCTAAGACTATTGTGTTGCCGTAGGCCACTAGGGCACTCCCATTGGCGTTGGGTAGTACGCCAACCTGCATGGTAACTGGCCTATGCTCCTCAGGTAACCTACCATCAACCCTCTTACCATTACTCAGCAGCGGTACTGGTGGTTGCTTTGCCATACTTGTAACCACCCTTTGCTTAGCATTTAAACATTTTCAGGGTTTAGGTTAAGGCTATTTCCCTCCTATTAATGCCATATAGTAGCAATAATGCCTATCAATATCCGGCTCAACGCTATTAGGGGCTGGTTTGGTTTTCATGATTGTTTGTGGTGTTTATTTTTCGTTAATGGTTAATCCTCGGTTAGATATAAACCTAGTCCTAATACCTTTAATTGGTTACCCTGGGTTTCCGAGACCCGTAGCTGCAAGGAACCCCTAGCGACCGTTGGGAAGCCACTACGGTGAGCGGCCCTAGGGAGACCGCCGAGAAGAAGACGGCGGGAACAACCCACCACCTCCAGAGAGACGGCTTGGAGGAACCTACCTTTTCCACAGGTGACTCAGTAGTGTCCATACATGAATATTACGGGTTAGTGATTGAGTGAAACTTAAAACTTGATCAAGGGTAGTTAACATTAATGGACTTTTTTAAGCCATTACAACCCAGTGATGGTGCTGCATTGGTTAAGCTGGCTAGGTACGCCATTGAGAGTAGGCTGGGTTTAAATGTACAGCAGCCCAACATCCCTAGCGCTGAGAGACTCAGGGCAATGAGCTTAGGCGTCTGGGTTTCCATAGAGAAGATTAGGGTAAGCAATGGTGTTAGGGTTAGGGAGCTTAGGGGGAATATTGGCTCACCCTACCCAATGAGGAACCTGTACGACGACGTAATGACCATAGCTAGGTATGCTGCCTTCAACTCACCTAAGTACAGCCCACTATCACCTAGCGACGTCAAGAGGATTGTAGTTGAGGTGATTGTTAACAACCAACCCAGGCAGGTTGACATCAGCAACCTAGGCAACATACTCATACCCGGCTACCACGGCTTAATAGTAAAGAGGCCAAATGGTAGTGTTGAGGCCTACCTACCCCATAGGGTAGTTGAACTCGCTGAAAGGCTCATTAATGAGGAGAATAAGCCTTTAACAATGGACTTGCTAATCACGGCAATATGCAGTAAGGGCTGCATCGAGGTTAAGCTATTCGAGACTCAGATATTCTACGAACTAGAACCACGGGGAGAGGTCATAGAGAGGGCACTGTACATGAACAAGCATTTAAGGGGTTTAAAACCACTTAAGGGTGTAACTGCCCCATAGCCAACCATTCACCTACATGACGAACATCCGTAGGGATAGCTGAATTATTGGGGGTGAAGCGTCAAGGGGGTGCTTGTTCCCAACGGCTAAGGGCATTCAACTACATGTAGGCGAAAGATTTATAAAAATCTAAAGGATGACAGAGGTAGATGATAGATATAGCACGGGAACTGCAGGTTGTGGCAAATACAGGCAAATTAACCATAGGCACCAGGCAATCAATAAGGGCAATACTAAATGGGGATGCTAAACTAGTGATAATGGCAGCCAATACACCGCCCAGCATTAGGCAGGACGTTGAGAAATACGCCAAGTTAGCCCAAGTACCGGTGATTACGTATGCGGGGACCAGTTGGGAATTGGGTAGTGCACTGAGGAGGAACCATAAGGTGGCTGTGGTCGCTATAATTAACCCAGGGGAGAGTAGTATACTGTCAATTGCCGGTGGTCCGAATGTCCAGAAGTAGGGGTCGAATAATACTCACAGACGAGGAGTTAAGATACGCGGCACTCTTCGAAAGTATAACTGGCATAACACCCAGGGACGCCATATACGACCCCGAGTTCAACAGGGTCATATTCATAGTCGACAAGAACTTCGCGCCCCTGGCCGTCGGGAAGGGCGGCATCAATGTCAAGAAGCTTAAGAACCTGTTGGGTAAGGATGTTGAGATAGTGGAGTACGGAGACGACCCGGAGGAGCTGCTTAAGAATGCACTCTACCCTGCTAAGGTGCTTAACGTCTCGATAAACAAACTACCCAACGACGGTAAGATAGCCGTGGTCAGGGTTAAGGAGGAAGAGAAGGGCATAGCCCTAGGTAAATACCACAAGAACCTAAAGAGGGCAATACTACTGGCCAAGAGGTACTTCGACATAGACAACGTTAAGATACCATAACGCTTATTAAGGCTAACCCAAGGGCCCCATTGTGAGTGGTAAAAAGAGCCCACTAGGACTATACGCAGCCAGGAAGCTGGAGAGGAAGAGGCAGCGCTTTAGGTGGAGTGACATACACTATAAGAGGAGGGCCCTAAGGTTCTCGGAGAAGTACGACCCACTGGAGGGCGCCCCGATGGCAAGAGGTATAGTCCTTGAGAAGGTTGGCGTTGAGGCTAGGAAGCCAAACGCCGCGGTCAGGAAGTGCGTAACCCCAGACACGTTGATTAACCTGACGCCCAGGGTTGCAACCAGGATCATAAACCTGAATGACCATTGGCGTGACGTAACTATAATCCACCTTAATAGGGATGGTAAATCCATTGAGGAGACTAGGCTGGTTGACTTCTTCTATATAGAGCCTGAGGAATTCAAGGAAGATGGGGTCTATGAATTAAGGACGATCTACGGTAGGAGACTAATCGCCAGCGGAGATCACCCAATATACACGGGCAGGGGTGTCATTCCGCTCAAGGATGTTAAACCCGGCGACTACGTTGTCGTATACCCCAGGGAACCCATTGAGGCGGCATCGCTTAATGACAATAGGGTCATATTGACCGAGGAGGATGTTAAGGAGGCTGTACCCCCCAACTCCAAGGTTGATGAGGTGGTTGGTAAGCTTAGGGAACTTGGGCTAATACCGCTTAAATATAGTAATAAGAATATTCACAGAATCGCCAGGCTCGTTGGACGCCTACTTAGTAGTGGATCCTTAAGTTACATTGAAAATGAGGGTAATGTTATATTTGATGGTGAACTTGAGGACTTAGAGGAGGTGGCCCATGACCTGGTTGAACTCGGCTTTAGGGTTTTAAAGGTTGGTGAATATGGGGAGGGTTCCATTACCATGGGTAACGGATTAACGCAGGTAATTAGGGGTAAGTCCTACGTAATAATCATAGATTCAACGGCATTATTCACACTCCTTAAGGCGTTAGGCGTACCCGTGGGTGATAAGGTTACCCAAGGCTTCAGGGTACCTGGCTGGGTAATGAAAGCGCCCCTAGACGTTAAGGTGGAGTTCCTAGCCGCCTACCTCGGCGGGGCATTAAGTAAGCCTGAGGTTAATGGTGATGGAGAGACATTTAAACCACTAACGTTAATCATCCGTAAGGCTAGGCACTTAGCGAAGCAGGGTGAGACATTCCTAAACGACATTAAGGCACTGCTCTCCGAATTCGGGGTGGAGGCATCGGTGTTTAGTTACCCTGGCATAACAGAGGAGGATGGCGTTAGCGTCATTAGGCTGGGAATATTCATACATAATAATGCTGAGAACCTAATGAGACTATTCGGGAGGATAGGCTACGCATACAATAGGAGGGGTGATTACCTGGCGCTATTGGCCTACGAATACCTACGTAGGGGTGTTAAGGGCATACCCTTCAGCAAGTGGGTTAACGAAGCCACGTTAGGGTTAGGTGACTCAGGGCTTGTCTGGGATATAGTCTCTGAGGTGAGGCCTGTGGAGTGGAATGATAGGCTGTGGGATGTTACAACAGAGAGCGAGCACCACAACTTCGTAGCCAATGGCTTCGTCACGGGCAACTGCGTTAGGGTTCAACTAACTAAGAATGGTAAGGTTGTCACAGCCTTCGTGCCCTGGGATGGTGGGTTAAACGTGATTAATGAGCATGATGAAGTGATAATTGAGAGGATAGGCGGGTCAGAGGGTAGGGCGTACGGCGACCTGCCTGGCGTTAGGTTTAAGGTTATTAAGGTTAATGGCGTCAGCCTTAAGGCTATACTACTCGGTAAGAAACAGAAGCCCATTAGGTAAGCTATTTTTAAATCAGTAATCTAAGCCATCACATCCTAAGCAGCTTAATGGCCATTGTTAATAAGTCAAGTAGGTTAAACGCTTTACTACGCTTAACTAACCCAAGATCCTCAAGCACCATTAATGCTGCGTTATGCCCAGGGGCACCTGTAACCCCACCCCCTGGATGTGTATCCGATCCACATAGATAAAGCCCCTTAATCGGCGTTGAGTACCTTGACATACCTGGCATTGGCCTATTCGTGAATATCTGGTCAAGGGTCATGTCTACGTGGAATATGTTACCCCCAACTGTACCGTAATCAACCTCGTAATCCAGCGGCGTCAACACGTGGTCAAAAATAACCCTATCCCTGAACCCGGGCATGTACTGCTCAACGGTCTCATAAACAACCTCCCTGAACCTAGCCTTATCCTCAGGCCCCCACTTAAGGGTCCTGGGGGCATACTGGATGAACATTGAGAATACGTGGTAGCCCGGCATAGCTATTGACTGATCGTAGACCGTGGGTATGTTTATTGATATCCACGGCTCCCTGCTGAAGGAACCTGAAAGCGCATCGCGGTAAGCCCTCTCAACGTAGTCAACGCTCGGCATTATTAATGCAGAGGCCCTATGCCCAATCATGGGGTCCGCATCCTTAACACTATACTTAGGTAACTCACTAAGAATGCCGATTACCTTAGCCGAAACCCCAATTGACCTAATGTTGCTTATCCTCCTCCTAACATCCTTATCCAGCGTGTCTGGGTCTAGTAGTTTAAGCATTGTTGTCTTAACATCTGCGCTTGATAAAACGACCCTAGTCTCAACAACCCTACCATCCGTCAATTCAACCCCCACAACTGAACCATCCTTAACTAGTATCCTCCTAACACCAACATTAAGCAGTACATCAACCCCAAGGCCCCTCGCCCTCTCAGCCAAAAGCTCACTTAACCTACCTAAGCCACCCTCAACGTAGCCCCAGGCCCCCTTAACACCGTTAACCTCACCCATGACGTGGTGGGCCAGCACGTAGGCTGTGCCTGGTGTGTATGGGCCGGCGAAGGTGCCCACAACCCCATCCTCAACTAAGGCCGCCTTAAGCTCCTCTGACTCAAAGTAGTCGTTAAGCATCCTAGCGGCGCTTGTGGTTAGGGCATACGCAAACTCCTCAATGAAGGCCTCAGCCCTACTCCTCAAGACCCCCATTAAGGGGGTTAGCCTCCTAGTCTCGTCAATAAGCTCCTCTAGGCTTGGGGGTGGTAGGTAAAGGAGAGGGTCTATGAATGATGTGAAGGCGTCCCAGAAGGAAACCCACCTTGGGTAGTTTAGGGAGTCTAACTTGGAGTAGCGTTCAACCTCCTTAACCGTCCTACCCTCATCAGGCCAAATCGTTATGCTCCCACCGTTTGGGAAGGGTAGGAATA
>JAPWUH010000015.1 GCA_028275645.1 Caldivirga sp. | reverse complement strand
GTTATAACCAATTTAACGATACTGGTGGTAACATAGTGCCTGATAGAGGAATTGTAACTGGTATTTCAGGGGAGTTAACATTCACTGTTTTCAGATGAATCTTCTGTACAGGTTACCGTACTTGCCTATGAAGCCCCTTATCTTAACCTCATAGCCGCACCTGGGGCACTTTAAACCATTAAACCTAACGTCAATGACCCTATCCCCAGACCTCTTGATAAGCACTGCGCCGCACCTAGGGCAGTATGTGTGTTGGCCTGGGTGGCTAGGCACATTACCTGTGTATACGTAGTCGAGTTCCCTCTTAGCCCTCCTCCATATGTTATCAACTAGTTCTATGGGTGTTGATGGGTTATTTAACCTGTGGGCTGGGTAGTAGGCTGTTATGTGAAGTGGCGTGTCTCTACCAAGCCTTGCGACGGCGTCTATCACCTCATCAGCCTCGTCATCATTAACACCCGGAATCACCAGGTATGTGACCTCCAGGTGGATACCAAGCCTCACGGCGTGTTCAAGGCTATCCATAAGTTTCTTAAAGTCAGCCGCCAACCAAGACCTGTACGTTTCAGCTCCACCCTTTATATCGGCATTCATCCCATCAAGGCCTGCATTATAGAGAGCATCTATAGCCTCTGGTGTGAGGTAGCCGTTTGTGTTTATTGACGCGTGCAATCCCTTGGCCTTAGCTACCTTGAATAAGTCTATTGTATACTCCGTGAGTAGGGTTGGTTCATTGAAGCTTATGTTCACGCCGGAGTCCCCATTCTCAACCGCCCACTTAACAATGTCCTCAGGCGGCACATAGACGCCCTCGAGGCTTGCGAACTTGCTCAGGTGCCAGTTTTGGCACCAGGCGCAGGGGAAGTTGCAGCCCCAGGTGCTTATGGTCATTGCCGATGTCCTTGGGTAGAAGTGGAAGAGTGGCTTAATCTCCATGGGCCTCGACTCGGCTGCTGTTAATAGGCCGTAGGCGGCGGTGTATAGCTTACCATCGATGTTAAACCTCATGCCGCACAACCCAACTTGCCCATTGGATAATGTGCAGCGCCTATTGCAAAGTGTACACCTAATCTTATCACTAAGCTTAATGTAGAATGGGCTCTCCCTGACGTTAGGTAGTTTAAGCAGGCCCCTGTCCACTTCATAGGTCCTTAATGTCCATGAGTACACCGGCATTACGCGTTAAGGCTAGTAGCCGAGCCTATAAACCGTACTCGCTGACCTATTTGCCTAACATCACCACCTATACCTGATGGATAACCCCTCCCATAGACTTAGGCTAGCACGAGGGCCATATCCACCTTACCATAACCCCTAAGTAACCTAAGTCATTGAGTCTTGCTAATCGTCAGAACGAACTTATCCACGTTATTCAAAATTCAAAATCATACCTAGTAGATCGGTTAGGTAGACCCTACCGTCTCTCCAGAGACGGCGAAGGTTTGATGTTTCCGCTATCTCCCTCTTGTCGGTCTCCCTGGGGCTGCTTACCGTAGTGGCTCCCCAACGGTCGCCCGCGGCTCTCAGCCACTACGGATCCCGGAAACCCAAGGCCACCGACAAAGGGCATTGGGAGGGTTAAGTTAAGACACAACTTCTAGGCATTAATAGAAATGAGCGCTACGAATAGCTATGAAAACTGAAACCACCCTAAGTGTTGTGAGTAATCATGTGGACTTGAGACCTAGGGCTACGTTAACGTACCTAATGAGTCTTACCTTAAATGCACCGTACGTGAACTTCAGCGAGTGTCTCCTAGCCTCGGTGCTGTATCTGCGGTATAAATCCTCATTGGCCAGTAGCTTAACCACGGCGTCGACAGCCTCGGCATGGTTGAGGTAGCCGAAGCCATACCTACCGTACTCAACTATGTCACTCCATGCCCCGCCGGACTTATGAACCACGGGTACTGCCCCAGCCGCCTGAGCCTCGGCCACCACAAGCCCGAAGTGTTCATTGATGGCCGCGTGCAGTAGTACCTTAGCCCTACATAGGTAATCCCACTTAACATCCTCACTCGCATCAAGCACCAACTCAACGTGCCTAGCCTTCTCCCTAACCTGCCTAAGATACGCCTCATTGTAGGGAAGGCCAATTACGTAGTAGGCTGCCTTAGGGTATCTGCTATACGCAGCCTCCATCATATCGACGATTTCGGTGGTCCTCTTGTCCGGCGCTATCCTACCCACGGAAACCACAACATCCTCCTTGGCCCTTGAACCACAGTCACGAGGCATCACAGGGGGGTATAGGACGCCGCTCAACCTAGGCCTATAAGGTAGTTGACTCAGGGTCCACCTAGAGTTGGCTAGTAGTATGCGTGGCCCCAGTATTGGCAGCATAATTCTATTAAGCTCTATGAAGATTCTCCTCCTGGGCCTGTAGGGTGGCATGTAGGTGCCTGGGTTGTTTAAGTAGCCTATGTCGAAGGGCCACACCAGGACGTGGTAAACAGTATTTATGGTTAAATCGTAGCCTAAGCTAGCCAGGCCTGTTATCACGTTCCTAGTTAACCCACGAATCGGTAAATTGGGGTCATGTTCAAATAGACTCACTATCCTCCGAGCCGGGATGTCAACCAGCCTACGGTCCACCTCCCCATCGAAAAGCAGCACCAAATCCACTGTGAAGCCGCTTTCACTAAGCGCCTTGGCCATGGCATAGGTGACCAATTCCTGACCACCCCACCTGCTCAACGTATCGTAGGCGATGGCAACCTCCATCAAAGTAAACTAAACCCAACCCCTATATATGCCCGAGGGTTCAGAGGCCATTCCACACCAGCTATGCGTGAGGGGTAATGCTAGTGGCTCTAGGAATGTTCAAGTCTCATAGATTTATTAATCAATGGGGTTGATTACCTAGTGAGGAGTGTCAAGGCTACAGATGGCTTAGTGAGGCACCGAGTTAATTCACAATATGCGGCATGGGGTAATGAGGATTCCGTGGAAGAATTTATAAATAATCACTAGTCTGAAGCCCTATAGTTAAGCTAAATATGAGGAGTATGAAGATACTTAGGGTTAAGGATGTTGGAGGTCTCTACGCTGTTGAGGATGAGGCATCAAGACTGCTGCTGAGTGATAAGAGGTTCATTAACCCTGATGAGATAGACTCCATTGAACTAGCCTACTTGATATATATGGGCGATTTTAAGGTTTACATTAATGGTAGGCCTGCCTCAATAATGGATGTCCTACGTTCAGGCGACCTCGAGAAATTCATGGTTTACCTGGATTTGAGGAATAGGGGTCTTTACGTTAAGCCGGTTAGGGATGGTAAAGTTGACATGCTCGTCTGGGATAAGAAAAAGAACGCACTGTCATCTAACCCACAGTACGTTGTTAAAATCCTCGATGAGGGTAGGGGCATTAGGACCACTGAGCTACTTGAGTTAACCGACTACGCTGAGAGGAATGGAATGAAACTTGTCCTGGCATTGTTAAGCTCAGAGGGGACTCTAACATACTATAGGGCGTTTACGATAGAGCCAAGTCAAAGGGATGCTGAATGGCTCAGGGTGAGGGGTGGTGGTGAGTCTAAGGGACCTTGAGCGCATAGTTGAGACCTCTAGAAGTAGGAGGTTTAGGATTGTCGTGAGGTTTAGGGATACCAAGTACCTAATAACCATAGACGGTGAAATCAAGGCGACCGACATTAACGGCTCTAAGGTTCCATGGAGTAGGGCATTCCAGCAACCACCCCACGTAGTGTTGAGCGCCTACAAGATTGATAGGATTGATGTAATGTGCGGCGATAACTTGGTGGCATCATACGGCAACCTCAACGACCTGGTTAAATCCATGGATAAACATAGGTGCTGATTAAACGGAAACACTTATATAGAGGTTGGGGGTTGCTGGCCTATGGTCATGCTTGATGTATTGTCGAATGCGTTAATCAGCATAAAGAACGTGGAGGCCAGGGGCGGTAAGCAAGTTGTTATTTGGCCATCATCCAAGCTAGTGGGTAATGTGCTAAGGGTTATGCAGAGGTACGGTTATATCGGCGAGTTCGAGTATGTATACGATGGCAGGGGAGGTAAGTACATTGTTCAACTGCTGGGTAGAATAAATAACATAGGCCCAATAAAGCCGAGGTTCCATGTTAAGGTTAATGAACTGCAGAAGTGGGAGGAGAGGTACCTACCGGCCAGGCAGATAGGCATATTAATACTGTCCACATCTAAGGGAGTTATGTCGCACCTGGAGGCTAGGGAGAGTAGGACTGGTGGGGTTTTACTGGCCTACGTATACTAAGCGCTGACCTGCTCCTTACCAATGCCCATTATGACCAGGTTCGACCCATCCCTCGGGCACTTCTCATCATCAACCTTACCCACGTAGTCCCCCACCTTAAACTCCCTAACCTTAACATAACCACAGGTGGGGCACCTTAAAGTGACGTATTCGCTTATCCTCTTAACGCTACTCACAGCTAGGGTGTTCCTTAATTCCCTTGAAACAGTGTAAAATAGGACGACTGCCGTTAACGCGGTTATTACAGTTGGTATTAACGTTGTGTATAGGTCTATGCTAATGAGCATTACTTATCACTGGGCAACGCCTATTGTGTTACCGACGCCAACTATAACCACCTCATCACCTGGCTCCGTATAGGCCTCCACAACCTTACCCAGCCTCTCAACAACCTTATTAACAGCCTCATCTATAGTCTTAGTCATTGCGTTAAGTGCCTCAGGCATGCTCATCTTTATCAGGATGGCGTATATTGGGGTGCCGTACTTAGTCGCCAGGGACTCTATGTTAAACTTCTCGACACCAATACCACCCATCGCAACCCCAAGCCCCTCGGCTATTGAGCCACTCTCCTCGCCCTCCAACTTCAGCGCCGCGTCTATGGTTATCATTAACTTAGGCCTTGCATTAATACCCTCGTAAATGTACTTTATGGCATCATCCAGGTGGCCCACGGTTCCGCCTGGACCCTCAGCCTTAACTAGGTATACCTTCCTATCCTTAAACATGCATGACGCTAAGTAGGTATCCTTAACTGAATTGTTTATGACGCTTAAGTTGCTGCACAGGTTCTTAAACCTAAACACCGTTAATGGGCCTGCTGAGTCGCCTATGGGCTGACCCTTGAGGAACACGGGGACTGAGCCGTTTAAGGCATCGACCTCCTCCTTAAGTAGTGGTAGTATCGCCGCCAGTTGAATTAGTAGGTAATAGCTCTTGTACTTAATGGCCAACCTGTAGTAGTGGTCAATAACCTTGTATATGAAGTTCAATTCCCTCAACACATCTATGACGTTTGTGAAGTTCTGCACCACGGGCCTATTGCTGCTTAGAGACGGTATGAGCCTAATCACATCCCTCTCAAGCCTATCATTATACGAGTTAATGAGCATCTTATACTTCCTAACCAACCCCTCAGGTTCAATACTAGTGGGCTCTATTATAACCATCTCCATTAAATCCCTTATCCTACCCTCAATTAGGCGCTTGTCCTCATTAACCTTACTCATTATGAAGTCCAGTACCTGGGATATATTGTTATTCATAAAGAACCTTAGCCTATTCAGGAAACCACTTACCTGGGATTGATATCTCCATAGCTGGAACATCTCGTAAAACCATGGGAATATCCCAAACCAAAGTATTAGAAGTATGATATTGTACAGTAGGTACTGTTGAGCGTTCTGACTATTCAGCGGGGGTGCCTGAAGCACCTGAACCATACCCAGTATTACTGAGCCATTTACCACGACTCAGTAGGTGTATGGTGGGGGTAATTAAACGTTTCACCAGATATAGGTATTTACAAACCATGGCAATATCTTAAAGTGCGTTACATAACACCCTAATTAATCAACTGGAAGCATGTCGAAAGAATTCAAGTAAAAGAAGGAGGATACCCACCCAGCATTCTTCCGCCGACCCGTTAGTCCTCACCATGCGTATTCATCAACATAACCCATGGGTCATGGAACCTAGTTAAGGGGATACATAGGTTCACAAGCCCCAGGGTGCTGACCCACCACAACACAGACCATAACCAACACTCAATGGTAACTTAAAACCAAGACTAATAAACACCATCACCAAGGAGCGGCATAACTAGGGAGTAGGGAAAGCAACCATAGGTTATCATGGTTACACTGTAAGACATCGATAAGCCTGAAATAACCTTAGCCATAATCCCGCGTCCATTAGGGCTAGGTAGTATGTTAAGTGACCATGTTTAAGCCTATTGAGTTTAAGCTTTGAACCAAGTTTTCCGTACCTAAAAATTTAATTGTGGCTTAAGATCCGTTACTAGGCATTATTTTTATATAGGGATAAAAGATGTGAGAATTCAATGGAGACTGTTAGGGAGAGCAGGAGTACTAAGGTTGCCAAGGAGGATTACCTAATGGTGATTAGGATACTTAATGATTTCTACGGTGAGGCGTCACTGACATTAATAGCCAATGAACTTGGCGTTACCCCTGCGACTGCGCATAAGGTGATTGAGCATTTAAGTAATGAGGGGTACGTGGTTAAGTTGAGTAGAGGTATCTACACCCTTACGGATAATGGTAATGAGTTGGCTGGTAAAATGCTGGGTAAGCATAGGATACTTGAAGTGTTCCTAGGCATACTTGGGTTTAGTCAATTGGAAACCCACGTGTATGCTCATGAACTGGAGCACGTTAACGACCTGGTGATAGATAAGATATATAACATGCTTGGTAAGCCGAGGGTATGCCCACACGGTAATCCTATTTACGGCAAACCTGAGGGGGTAAGATTGTCAAAGTCATACCCAGGTAGAGTTATAGTAACTGCAGTGGCCGAGTTAAAGAGCGTGTTAGGCTTCCTGGCTAGTAACAGGATTAGCATTAACGATACCCTAACGGTTATACGTAGGAGGAAGGGTAATGTAACCGTTGAGTTTAACGGGCGGCAAATAATCATTGATGATTCCATAGCATCGGGAATAATCGTAATGGAGTCAAGGTAATCACACATTTTTAAGTATAGAGGGTGAAAGACCTGATGCTGTGCGTTGATGATGTGAGGAATGCCATGGAGGAGGTGCTGAGGATCATGTGCCAAGGGGGTAGTGTCAATGATGCGGTGGCGATGGTTATGCCTAAGGTTAAGGATAATGCGTGCGCCAAGGAGGTTAACGACGCGTTAAGGAGTGTTGCGCTGGGAAATACGGCGCAGAATAACCCTGCGGTAAGTAACTACCTACTTTACGTGAAGCCAAGGGCCAGTGAGACGCTTAAGAGGAACCTGGTATCAATACTGCCCATCATCAGTGGTGGTGATGTTGACCAAGCCCTAAGTAGCCTAGTGGCTGAGATGTGTACATCACCAATTGATGACCTACCCTACATCGTGGACTTAGCTAGGTTAATGTCACTGGCCAGGTACGATAAATCAATTATTAACGACATTGTGTGTAGAATCAGGTTAATTATCAACATGGTGTAATACTGGACTCCACGTGCCTTAACCTGGCCGGCTTCCACCTAATTCAGGTACCTTACTGTACAGTACTGATGCCAGGGCATTTGCCTGCGCCTGCGCCTTAGCCAGTATGATGCCCATTACCTCGGCTATAGGTATGTTGGCGTTTATGGCTAAGTTACGCGCCTCAATCACAGCTCTACTGATTAATATGCTAATTGTTTCTGGGATTAATAGTGTTGAGTTGATGGCCAGGTTCAATGCCCATGATGCCGCCTGCTTGAACATATTCTCATACGCCTTAACATCAATGGCCAACTCCTCGCCCTTAACTACGTACCTACCGTTAATCAACACTGCCTTAATCCTGAGTGACTCGTATATTGGCTTAACCTTAATCAGCCTTAACAGGTCGGCTAATTCGGGAGTAACCTTATCACCAGCCTTAGCCACCTGCGTATCCCTGGCCACCCAAATCTTACCCTCCCTAATCTGTGTTGGGATCTTTAGCTTACTGAACCTGCTTAATATTGGACCTGGGTTAATACCTGTATTACCGGCTGGGACTATTATTTCGGTTTGTAGGACATCACCAGGCCTTGCATATCTCCTAACGGAATTATCAATAATGACCTTATATAGGTCGAAGGGATTCTCATTGGTGAAGATGTACCCGTTTTCACCTGTTAGGTAATTCCTCTCAATATCTGGGTTAAGTGACTCACCGTAAACCCTCCTCAACGCTATTAGGAGTAGTTTATTTCTAAAGACCTTAACAACGCCATGACCCCTCAACACCCTCCTATACTGCTGAAGTACCGATGCTGATAATCCCTTTAAGTCAAATATCATTATAGTCTTGTACTCCCTAATCAACCTCTCAAGCTCCTCCAGTGTCTTAACCTTCCAGTCAGGGTACGGCTTAGCCCTGGTGTACTGCTGCCTAACCGATGTAGTAGCCATCATTCGGCATTTAGGGGATTATTATTAAAACTTTACTGTCTGCTGCTTCCTTTTACCGTCTCTCTGGAGGTGGTGGGGGTGTTAATCCTCCACCGTCTTCTTCTCAGTGGTCTTCTTGGGGTTGCTCACCGTAGTGGCTCCCCAACGGTCGCCGGGGGTTCCCAGCCACTACGGATCTCGAGACACCAGGGTAACCATTAAGCGTGTTTAAGTCAGATTTATAAACTTATTCTGGAATTAACCATTAACAGAAATAAGCACCACAAATAATATGAAAACCAAAACAGCCCAGATAACCCCTCTACTGCATATTCCCGGTTTGGCCGCTGGTTAACTGCTGCGGAACCTCCTGCGTAACCTTAGCGGCCTCGGCTTGGGGCTTGGCCTCCATCCCCTTAGGTTGCGCAAGCACCTTTATCTTAATTATCTCAACCTTCCTGAGCGGGTATATCTTCTTAGCTACGTTGAAGAACTCCACCTGAAGCTTACCCATTATTGAATCCCTGACTAGGGTATTGAAGTCCGCCTCTTGGCTAATCTTATCAAGCATATCCATTATCGACTTCCTTATCAGGTGCTTGTGGGTCCTGGTACACCTATATGTTGTTATGGCCAGCACCTCCATCCTTAACTTACCACCATCCTTAGTGGTCACATCCTTAATGATCATCACCTTGCTTGAACCCCTCCTAATGAGGTTCCTGACGTAGTCCCTAGTCAACTCCATTCCGTTAAACTGCGTAAATGCCCTGTCGCCATCGACGTTACTTACCTTGAACCTAAGCTTAACGTTAATGTGCGTTAAGTCCTTGGTTAAGTCGTACAGCGTAATCTCAACATTCCTATTAATAGCCTTAGACGGCTCATCAACGGGAATCTCGGCAATAGCCTGACCCCCCAGGAAGGCTGGGGCGTGGACAGTGAGCCATTTCTTAAACGCCCACTTACCTAGAGGTATCCTCTGCTGTGTAACGGCCTGTGGCGCTTGAGCCATCATCAAACCTGCATCACCTTAGTTTAAAAACTTTATTGCTCCTCGCAGGAGGGGTTATGATTAAAGGTTTAACTACGTGGCAACGTTAACTGGAGTATAGGCTAAGCATACTTGACGCCCCGCCCTGAGGGCGAGGCTTGACTGTTGTTAAACCCTCCTTACCTTAGGGATTTTAACTAAGCCCGTGTGTATTCCATTAATTTTAACTGATCCCTTAATTTAGGGGATGCCTAATGTTACTCCTGAATGGTAAACAGTTATGAGGCATTAGGCTTTGTGGATAGGCCATTTAACCCAAGTGGACTCCCCCCGATGGTTAGGCGCTACGCTACGATGGGCCTTGATAAGGAGGTTAATGAGGTGATGAAGGCCGTTAATGTCTTTCTAAGGGGGAGTGATAACATGCTCCTCGTTGTAATTGGACCCTACGGCTTTGGTAAGTCAGACCTGCTTGATGATGTTGAGGAGAAGCTTAAGGAGCTTAACGTCGACATTATTAGGACTGCGCTGAGCCTCAGCATGAACATTAAGGATTACTTGGTTAATAAGCTTAGTGAGAGGGATCCCAGCAAGCCAATGGTTATAATGTTTGATGAGGCTGATGAGTTAACCAGGGTCGTGTCAATATCCGGTGGTGTTAATAACGATGTTAAAAACGCCATTATGCAGGTCACTGGGTTGATAAGGGCTATACTTGAACCTAAGAACTACGCACAACTGCTCAACCTGAAGCCAAGTAGCCTAGGCAGGGTGATGATAATAGCAGCCTTCACACCGCAACTCTACTACGGCATATTAAGGAACAGCGTGCCTGACGTATTCGACATAGCTAGGGGTAGGGTGTTTAAGGAGGTGGTCATCGACGATAGGGTACCCTACTGGCTTTACGAGGCTATTGTCGAGAACAGGCTACTATCATACTCAAAACCTGAGAGGCTTAAGGCGATTATGGATGGTAAGATCAACCCGCTGTGGCCGTTTAATAGGGAATCATTATCATTAATATACTTAATAGCTAGGAGAATGGAGAATGGGCAGGTCTCGCCTAGAAACCTCATTAAGTTAACCTCAAAGCTATTCGAAATGATTATTGAAAATAATGGGCAATTGGACGTTAACCTACTGCTTAGCTTCATAACATTGGAGCTGGGCAAGTACGTTAACCTAGATCTACTAAACGAACTGAGGAAATACGGCAATGAACTGCTGGGCGTGGCTTTATCGGGTATTCCGGTTAAGGCGAGTCCAAGCATCGAGTTGACTGGGCTGGTTGAGAGGGTTAAGGTTATTGAGGTTAACCCAGATAACCCAGGCGAAGTGCATAAGGTGAATAACTTAAGGATGATATATGGTAAGCCGCCCATAATCACCGATGACTTAAGGAACTTATCCATAGAATACGGCTCATACTATACCGTACCAACCAATAGGGGAGTTAGGTTATTTGTAATACTCCCACCTGATGCTAACCTGGAGGGTTTCATAGGTTATGATGCGTATATCCTGAAGAAGGGCATCCACGATAAGCTACTTGGCCTAGCCAACACAGAAGGCGCTGTTCTTGATGAGCTGGGTAGCTTCATTAGGCAACTAGCCACCATGAGGCCCATTGACGTGGCTGATAGGGTAATCAGTATGCTGGCTAAAAATAACCCTATTAAGGTTCAGGACGGCTTAAGGGTGGCTATTGTTGACAATGTACTGGATGCCAGGCTAGCCTACGTAACCCTCGACAACCCAGATAAGGCGGCTAACATTGCCCTAAACTGCGGCGTTAAGGTGAATGGGCAGGTTAAGTACGTTGATGGCTTAATAGCCCTGGTCGTTAATGACCAGGCATTGACCAGGCAGTTAAGCGTCAACCTGAACGTTAGGTGGTGCAACACCTACGACTCATCCCAGAGGATCCTCCTGCTTAGTTACGGCTCGGATAGTATTGAGGAGTTGAGGAACACATTGATAGGCCTATACGTACTTTCAAAGTTCAGCAAGGTGCCCAGTGAGTACAGTAGCCAGGTTCAAGTTGCGATGAGGTTCATTGAGAGGGTGAGCGCCTTTAGGGACTCGTTAAGGAACCACCTACTTCAATACACCTTAGGCTTACCCAGGAGGAAGGAGGGTAAGAGGGATGCCATTAAGAGCATTATTAAAGGTTGGATTGAGGGTAAGGTTGACCAGCAGCTACCCCCAGCCTTTAACTGTGGGGAGAAGCCATGCATCTCCAGGGTTGAGTACACCTTAGTCAACTACCTGAGTAATGTGGGTAAGCCGGTTGATGAGAGGGAGCTCGAGCAGATAATAAGGGGGCTCTTCCCAGTGCAATTATGGAGGGAGTTCAGGGAGCACGACCTAGTGGAGTTAATGAGGCTAAGGGGACTACTACATGACCACAACGGTAAATACATCCTAACCACCACTAGTGATGGGTTCAGAAGGGCCGTCGAGGATACGTGCATTAAGGTGAGGGAATTGGGCAAATTACTCGGCAGCAGCATAACCATTAACATCGACGGCATTAACCTGACACTACAGACCAGCCTAAGTAACCTGCAGGATAGCGTTAAGGCTCTTGAAGATGAATGTAAGCTGCTCATGACAGTGATAGGAAATCCGAGTGAAGATGACTTAAAGAAGCTGGCTAAGATAAACCTAAGGCTATTGGATATTCAGAATGAGGTTAATGAGGTTAAGGGCAGGGAGGAGAATCTGGTTAATGAGGTTAAGGCTATCATAGGCAACCTAAACGCAATAATCAACTCCATAGGCAGCGAGCAGGGTGTGAGGGCTGAACTTAAGGATGCCGTGAAGGCTAGGGTAAATGAGCTTAGGGAGCTGGTTACAAAGGTTATGGGTAACCTAAGTGGGTTGAGCGTGGATAAGGCCTATGAGGCGTTGAAAACCCTTAACGACAACGTAACCAGGGAGGCTAATAGGCTTAGGAGGGAACTTGAAGTGGCAACCTCAATACTCCTCTATGCGCATGAATACTCAACGTTAACCATGGTGCTGTCTAAAATTAGCCAGTTAATTAATGGAGGCGATTCGAAACCGAAGGATGAAGCCAACATTAACGTTTTGGATTCAATAATTGAACTTCTTAGTAAGGACTCACTGGAGGACTTGGAAATAGCCCTAAGCGAATACGAGGGCAGGGTTAAGGAGGCTAGGGCCAGGTTAATGGACTACATCAATAAGGCGAAGACTAAGGTTACTAAGATGATTAACTCGATTAATTGGCTCAAGTACAGGGGTTTACTTAACCAAGACGTGCACATACCGAGCCTCGACTCCATGAACCTAAATGAACTGAGGGTGAGTATTGAAAACTTGGTGTCCATAAACAAGTTGATCATAAGCAAGCTTAGTGAAGTATCAAGCAGGCTTAACGTACCCCTAAATGTATTAGCTTACATAGCGTCCAATGGGCCTAACGTTGGTTTAGACGAGGTCGTTATGGCGAGGGAGCTTGGAATGGAGTCAAGGGTCATTGTTAATTACCTTGAAATCCTGTGGAGGGCTAAACTGGTGGAGAAGCGCTATGTCTCCTAGCTCACCGCTAATAATAGCCGTGGTTGATGACTTAAACAGTGCATTGTGTAGATTTGTGCAATGCGTTCATGATCATGGTGAATATAACGGTAACGCCGACGTGCTTATGTGCCTTAAGCAATGCACAGGGGCAAGGGCACCCATAGTGATCAACGTAACCAATTGCAATTGGGGCAACCCCGTAACCTACGGCAACGCCAAACTCCGGTCAATAAAATGCTGCATCAGTGAGCGGACATCATCAACAGCAGCGGAGCTAGGGGCCGGTCAACCCCCACCCCCCAGCCAGGTGGGGGATGGCTGCGTGAGGTTAACCGATGAGGGCTTGATCATAACTGGTTACATTCCAAAAATATACTTAAATTTAATGATTAACGTACTGCTTAACGACATTAACGTACTATGGGGCAGCGTAGTGAATAATGGTGCTGTGAACAGGCTAGTTAACATTATCTTAGCTGAGAGGGGTTTGTTTGGGTTATCCAGGACGCTGATGGGGCTTGTTAAGGCCCTTAAAACTGGGGATACATCTAACCTTAATCGTGAGACCGTGAGTATACTTGAGGAGTTGGGTATAGCTGATTCAGGGGTACTAGTGGATAAGGATAAGTTAAGGGTGTTGATAGACGAGGTGATTAGGGTTGTATACCCTTGAACCATTGATAAGTAGCGTGTATAGGCTAAGTGAAATCGACTTAACTCAAATCAACGCTGAGCTGGGGCAGCTTGAGGATTATGACCTGGTGGTTGAGGTTAACGCCGAGCCCGCTGAGTACACTATTGCGGCTGTGGATTCCGGGTTCACGCTAGTTAAGTACCTTGGACTTATGGTTGGCCTAGTGAACGTTGCCATAGTGACACCCCCAGAGTCAAGTAGAAGTAGGTTCATTGCAAGGATCATTAATGATGAAGAGGCCCTTGGGGTGGTTGCCAAGCTTGAGGAGTTTAATGCAGCATATGAATTACTTGACGATAGGGACATCTTGCTTCTGGATGGGCCGTTGTTAACCGAGAGAGAGGGCGACGGTAAGTTAAGGGCATTAGTGGATAAGGCACTTGGCACTGGGCATTATGTATTATCCTTCACCAAGGAGGTTCGCCTTAACCGGGTCATTAATAGGCTACTTAAGGTTGATAAGCCGATTAATGAGGCATCATTATTCTTCACACTACTGGAGCGCTTCAGGTTGAGGCATAGGTCAAGGGGCTTACTAATAACCACCCCAGTAAACCTGCAGGGTGAGGTTGTGGGGTTTTACATGCAGGCCCATGGTGGTAGCCCACCCATCTACGTTGAGGCCACAGGTAATGTTGTTAAGAATCCAAGTGTGTTAAGTACTGTGGCTTTAATGATGAGTAGGGAGAATTACCCCATACCACTTTACATAGCCGATAAAATCTCTAAGGTTAGTGATGAGTTAAGGAGGTGGTTCATAATGGCGTTGCTGAGGATGGGCAGCATGAGTGACGTTGACCCCCTCCTGTACAGGTACGTTAGGGATGTGCTTGGTTACGCTAGGGGGAGGAATCTTTACTAGTTAACTCATTGTCAATGGCCTTAAGTATGTTCACCACGTCCTGCACCCTCTGTATGTAAATGTACTTGTACTTACCCCTCTTCTCAACGTTGATTAACCCGAGTTCACTAAGCCTCCTCACTATCCTGAAGAGCGTTGACTTAGGTATGTTAAGGTCCCTGCCTATCATTGATTGAACCACAGGCTTATTACTCCTACTCAATAGGTACCTAAGCACCCTTACCTCATCTGTGTTTAACCTCACCCTATTATCATGGACGCCGGCCTCAATAGCCTCATTGCTGGTATTAGGGTTGCCCTTGGTTAACCGAACCTTAATGTCATATATCATGTACCCTAGCGCCATTATTAGGAAAACCTCCATCATCGTCATTATTACCATTACTTCGCCTAAAGGCGGTTGCACTCATTAATCACCCTCATAACCGTGTTCTCAATTTTCTCGGTAAGCACTGTTAATAGGCCTAGTGTCCTTATGGCCCCACTGGCCAGCACCATGTATCCGTAGTCCTCCATGTTGCTTAACCCCAATTCAGCTAAACCCTTAACTATGCATTCACTATTCTTGAGCCTTCCGATAATGCCTATGGTTACGTTGGCTGAGCCGATGGCCAAGCCACCACCTAGACTTATTGACATGACCGCCGCCGTATCATTAACCTTTAAAACCTTATACACTTCATCATTACCCTTACTCACCAACCACCCCTTATCATTAAGCATCTGAGCCACCTCAATGTTAGATATGGGCGTGTTG
>JAPWUH010000014.1 GCA_028275645.1 Caldivirga sp. | reverse complement strand
CACTGCAGTTGACCTGGGTAACATTATCGGTGCGGGCAATCCTCATCCTCAGGTTCAATCATCTTTCATCTTAATTTTAATACCCAGTACATGGGTACCTTATCCCTAGGTGCTTTGAATCTGCAGTTTTCACAAATCATGATTCCGCCTGGTAGATGAGTTAACCCGAGGAAGGTGCGGACGCCCAGCCCCGTGGGCAAACTGACCAGTGATGCCCCAAGAATGGGGGCCAGTCCCGACAAAGATGAAGGATTATTAGGGTCACCGGGATGAGGGGAAACGGGGCGCTTTACGAACTCCACGAGGAGTTTAACCTAGTTAAGGGGAGGCGCGGCAGCTTGATTACGGTTGGTCGTTGATGAAAATGGGTTAAGTTACTATTCCTAGGAAGGAAAGTTTTATATATCCTAACTGAATGAGGGGGTGATGCGGATACCGTTCTGCGAGTTTTGCGTGAAGACGCGGCTGTTTTGCAGCAAGTGCCAGTCGCTGCTCAACAGTGGTCAGTATGAAATGTATGACGTTGACGTCATAGATGCTATACTTAAGCTAACTGACGAGGATCAGAAGCTGAAGAGCATGCTGAATGACGTTGAGTATTATAAATCCTATGATGTGGGTAACACCTACTTCATAGCGCTTAAGGGCATTAGGCGGGTGCCGATAAACATGGTTAGGTCGCTTGAGGATAAGCTAACCGAGATGCTTAACAGGAGGGTTAAGATAATTGAGTACACGGCAGACATTAACGAGCTAGTCACGCAAATAGCCTACCCGGCTAAGCCCACGGTAGCCACAACCTGGCTACCTGATGGAACTAGTGAAACCGAGGTTAGGATAATGAAGAGGGATGCCAGGAGACTGAGGCTCAAGCCAACTGACATGGCTAGGCTATTGAGTGCGATAACCAATAGGAGCGTTAAGGTTAGGGTAATTGGCCGCGATCAGTTAAACACGGCATGAGGGGGAGTTAGGGTTAGGGATTGGGGAGGCATAACTATCGTTTTACTTTTTTCACCTAATGTCCTTAATAGCGTTAAACACCCTACTCCTCACCAACCCCTCAGCCTCCTCGGTTACCCTACTCCACCTAGCTAACCTGGCCTCATAGGTATTCATGATGAAGGAGGCCTTGGTCGGTATGTAACCTATGTAGTCGTTGACGTAGCCAGCCACCATGGTTACTCTAAACCCCAGCTCAACCGCCTTACTCTTAATGGCTAGGCCAGTTTCAACAAAGGGTTCACCTGGTATTGCCACCAGCAGTAGGTCGCCAAGCCTTAGCAGCGTGACCTCGGTATCGATGTTTGCTTCGCTCACCTTAGATACGGCGTATTCTTCATCGCTGTACATTAACCTTAGGTAGTCTTCATCGGCCCATATGGACTCGGTAGGTTCGTTTGGCAACCCACCCTTGTCCTTGACCTTCCTAAGCGCCTCCTCATACCTAACCCTAGCTAACTCTTCATTAACAACCCTGGCAGGTAGTCTAAGCCCAATGTTAACCATGTCCATGGTGTACCCGGTCGGCTTAAGTGAAGCAAGTGCATTAACCACCGTTGATGCTAGGTATTCACCCATGTAACCCATGTACCCCCTCCCCTTCCTAACCGGGTCTATATCACCGGTGGCTCCGGTTATGAAAATTGACTCAACTCCACGCCTCAGCAGTGAGTCGTATAAAACGCCTGGGTAATCTGCTGAGAAGCCTAAGTCAGTGTTGCAGACTGGGTGGCATGCGTAGTTGAGTAGTGCAATTCTGCTGTTCCCTATTTTAACCGCCAGTATGGGTAACTCCTCATCAACCAAGCCCCCCTTAAAAGACCTGTTGAAGCATAAACCCCCAGCTTCACCAATCCCCACAGCTACTTCAGCCTTCTCGGTGCCGTTTAGTTCACGTGCAGCCTCACCCACCTTACCCACAATGCCGCTGAACCACTCGTTATACAGCTTCCTCTCACCCTCGCTATATGGGAGCGTGTTGGGCCACATGGGTATGATTGTTTCCGGTGCCGAGTGCGTGTGCGTTGAGGCGACGATTACATTGCCCCTTTCAACGCCTGTGGCCTTGCTCACGGCCTCTTTTATCACCAATGCGTCCTGCCTATACAACCCAAGTAGGTCAAGTTGGACTATAACCACCTCGGCATCGGCCGTAGTTAGCATGAGCAACCTGGCGTATAGGTCGTCGTGGACTTCCCTGGCCGGCTTACCAAGCCTATGCGCATAACCCCCTAACCTAAGCCCGAGGGGTGGTGTTATCTCAACCTTTGTGTACGATGCCTCAATGACCATACCTGCCACGCACCATTAGCCTAACGTCATCTATTGTCAATTCCCTTAATTCCCCAAACCCCACGCACTCACCTTTAACCCACTCATCAACGTACTTGGAGGTGAATTCATCATCCCTTAGGTGTGGGTAAGATGCGTAGATTCTGTTTATCTCCTCTAACTGGCCTGGGGATAGGTCCTCCCCAGGGTTAAGAGTCCACCTACCCTTAAGGAGGCCACTCCTCCTGAGAACCTCATTAATCCCTGGTATAACCCCCCTGAAGTTATTCGCTGCATCAAACACCGCCCCATTGACGTCAGTGACCTGAGCGCTTAGGGTTAGTAGCTCGGGTGGTATTTGATGCCTGGAGTCTGCTATTGACTTAACTAACCTGAAAATTTCCATAGATCTCTTGGTCCAGAAGGCCCAGTGGCCCAGTAAACCACCCACTATCCTAACCTCCCTAACCTCCCCGTTACTTGCCGTGAAGCTGAACCTGGTTAACAGGTCTACGATTATGTTGTCGTCGTTGCCAGTGTATAAGGCTACCTCACCTGCCCTACCTGCATCGGCAACTGCCCTGGCTACGTCAACCGTAGCATACCTGTTGAAGGGGGCGACCTTAATGGCGATGAGGTTCTCAACCTCCTCCACAAGTCTCCTCCAGAAGCCGTAGCTAAGCCTTAACCCACCCACAGCTGGTTGGAGGTAGAAGCCGAAGACAGGTATCTCCCTGGCCACGGCCTTAACGTGCTCAATGATCTTATCCTGGGGCTCACCGGTGAGCCTATGAAGACTGACCAGGCCTGCATGGTAACCTAACTTATAGGCTAGCTTAGCCTCCTCAACAGCCTGCCTAGTGCCACCTACTATACCGGCGACCTTAACCACCCTACCAACCTTTCTGCCGCATTCATCAACAACCTCGCTCATCATCTTCAGCAATGGCTCATACATACCGTTATCATGAACTTCGAACTGAGTGGTATGGACGCCGATAGCTACACCACCAGCCCCGGAGGCGAGATAATATATTGTTAATGCCCTCTGCCTAGCCTCATCGATCCTCCTATCCTCAGTTAAGGCCAGTGGATGAGCCACAATGGCCGTGCCCTCCCTTATCAGGTCGTAAACCTCCCTAGGAGGCATGGGTAAGTTAGCCATAACCACTGCCACTTGACACGTATACGCAACCTTTTAATGCTTACCGCACAGTCACTGATTGAATAGTAATTTAATATATTTTTATCATCATATATTACATCTGTTTTTAACCTAAGGCTTATTAATGGGGGCCGTGAATAGTTAGCAATGAGTAGCGAAGAAATTCCACTTAAGCCTTTAGGTAAAGAGGATATTAGGAAGCTTGAGTCGGCATTACTGACAATGGTCCTCTTCTCGAGGGAGACGTTTGAGGAGCTTCAGAATCCCCATGGAAGGTTAACTTGGGTTGATAGTTTATACACCGCCGCTGCAGCCTTGGCTAGGAGCAAGGCTGGCATGAGCCTTAGCCAAATAGCTGATGAGATTGGGGTTACTGAAGCAACCCTTAGGAGGCATCTGAGGGGTGAGACTAAGGCCGGGCAGCTCGTCCTTAATGCCTATGAAAGACTCTCCAAGGAGGGGTTTAAGGTGGAGCTATCCATTGCAGCCTCAGCTATGCAATCGGAGGAGTTAACTAGGTTGAGGGAGAAGTTAAGTAAGGTTAGGGATCTTTTAAAGCAAGCAATGGATGAGTTATCAGCCATTTAATTAGGGGGTAGGGGCAGTCTCAGTTTTCATAGTCATTTGTAGTGCTCATTTCCATCGGCGTTGGGTCTTAAGACTAACTTCAGCACTCTTGTTAGTGACCCTGGGTTTCCGAGATCCGTAGTGGCTGGGAGCCGCGGGCGACCGTTGGGGAGCTGCTGCGGTGAGGGGCTCGGGGAGACCGTCGAGAAGAAGACGGTGGGGATTTTATGAACCGCTGCCTCCGGAGGGACAGCTACTCCTCTTCCTCCTCAACCCTCGGTCTCTTAACCTCCTTAGCCTCCCTCTCAGCCTCCGCAACAGCACTCCTCATCTCCTCAACCTCATCCTTGGGTAGTGGTTGAACGGTAACTGAGGTTGAGGAGATCTTCAGGTACTTATCCCACTGTATTGCGATACCCTCATCAGTTATATCCATCGGGTGCCTAACCATGCTTATTTTACTGTCCCTCATCTTCCAGACCACTATGGACCTGTAAAGTTGGCCGTCAACCTCATCCAGGTCAAGCCTAATTATACCGTCCACGGCGTGCTCAACCCCAGGCCCACCAAACCCCCTTTCGCCAACGGACACCTGGCTAATGAACATTGCAGTTGCCCCAAGCCCTGCAATAACCCTCTTAAGCATCATCACCACTGACCTGGCGGTCGCCGGCTTGGTTAGGTACAGGGTGCTCACCGAGTCGATGACTATCCTCCTGGCGTCGGTATCTTTAATAGCCTGCCTAAGAACATCGACGAGTTCATGCACATTGTCAACATCCTTAACCACGTATTTCTCCCTCTGGGCGGCAGCACCAACACCAGCCGTGAAAGCGTCAATTATGGCCAACTTACCCTCCCTCTCGAACTTATCCACATCCCAACCAAAATGCCTGAAACTCCTCCTAGCGGCCACTGGGTGCTCCTCGAGGGCGACGAAAACCCCTGCATCACCCCTGGTTAAGCCGTTGTAGAGGAACTGCTTACCCATGATCGACTTACCTGTACCTGGACCGCCGGAAACAAGTACAATGTTCCTGTCTGGTATACCGCCGTATAGTATCTCATCCAACCCAGGTATGTATGTCCTAACGCGTGGAACCTTCATAAATTAGCTATGGTATTTAGTATTTTAAAAATTTATAGGGTAAAAATCTATGGGGGGTTTATATGTTGCAAACTCCCGCTAAATACATAACTCAAGCGGTATAGATGGTGGGGTTTAACCATAACCCATGTGGAAAGGTAAATAAACTGGCCTCAAGATACTGGGCTTATGTCTAGTAGGCGTAGAAGGAGTAGTGGTATGCAGCCCTTCATGAGCGCTGGACTACTTATGTTCAGGGATGTTAAGGAGATTGAGAGGGTTAAGATACCGCCCACCGTAACCATTCTTATAGGCCTAGCCGTACCAATAGTGATAATACTACTTTACCTACTGGTCCCCATTTAAACGGCGTGGTGGATGCCTATAATGCTTTATAAACTAATCCAGGTGGGTTATACATGGAGTGTGATAAGGGTAGGGTTAGTGAGTTGCTGAGGGAGGTTAATGCAGAGGAGAATGAACCCATCGAAACCTACAGGACCATGATTGAGGAGAATTGTTTCGCCCAGGCTAAGGTGTTTAGGCTGGGGGACAGTTACCTAGTTTACATGGTTGATGAGGAGAGGGCCTGCGTTGAAGTCGTGGGTAACCTTGATGAGGCCAGGGAGGTTGCTAAACGCTTCACAGACTCAGTATGCGCCTAGGGGAGGGGTTATGGCGATTAAGAGGCACATGCTCAGTAAAAGGGATGTTAAGGAACTTGTTGGCGAGGCACCATGGTTAAGTGAAGCCTACGGTAGCCTAGAGGAGGTTGAGGTCATTGAGGTTAGGGATGACTTAAGGTTATATAAGGTTGGGGACGAGGTAGCCGTGGTTAAGGCAACGGTTAAGGTTAATGAGGCGAACAGGGACGTAACCTACCCAACCCTACTAGCCGCTAACAAGTACCCGGTGATCCTTAATTACTACCCGGTGGCGCAGGTTGATGAGGGGGCTGTTAAGCCAATAGCCACGGGTGCCGACGTAATGAGACCTGGGATAAAGGGGCTGAGTAGGCCATTCAAAGTGGGTGACGTTGTGCTTGTCAGGAGCCCCAGTGGAAGGATTATTGCCATTACCGTTAGCCTATTTGAGAGCGAGGAGTTGATGAGGATGAGTAGGGGTAGGGTACTTAAGAACATACACCACGTTAATGATGAGGTCTGGAGACTGATGAGTGGGGAACATGAGCATAAGTAGGCTGGTGGCGTCGTACAATGAACTAAGTAAACTAGACCTAAGGGTCCTCAGGGTTATTGAGATCTTGCATAGGAGCCATGAATACGTCCCTGTAAGACGTATAGCCAACTACATGGGCCTTGGGGAGGAGTTGGTGGTTAAGTCAATCTCAAAAATGAATAAGCTTAAGCTACTCGTCAGGAGGGGGCCCGATAACGTTAGGTTAACGTTCCCAGCCTATGACATACTGGCCATGCACACAATGGCCAAGAGGGGGGTTATCAACGCCATCTCCCCAACGCCACTGGGGGTTGGTAAGGAATCCGACGTGTACGCCGCGGACTCGCCAGATGGGGGCAAGTATGCTTTAAAGTTCCACAGGCTTGGTAGAGTTAGCTTCAGGAACGTTAGGAAGTATAGGGTTTGGATTGGTGAGAGGAGGCACATAACCTGGCTTTACGAGGCAAAGATATCGGCACACATGGAGTACCTAGCCCTAGTTAAGGCGTATAGGGCCGGTATCCCGGTGCCAAGGCCGAGGGCAGTGACTAGGCACCTAATCGCAATGGAGTTCATTAACGGTGTTGAGCTTTACAGGTTCAGGCTAAGTGACCCAAGGAATGTCTTTGAGCAGGTGGTATCCGCAGTTGAAGACTTGGTGAAGATCAACATGGTTCACGGCGACCTGAACGAGTACAACATTTTAGTTAACCCAAGTAATGAGGAGATAAGGATAATAGACTGGCCCCAGTGGATGTACCTGAATGCAAAGGGGTCTAGGGCAATTCTACTTAGGGACCTGAGGAACATAACAAGGTACTTCAACAGTAACTACAACTTAAACATAGACTTCGACGAATTAGTGAACAGGCTAAGCCCCCTAATGCCCAAGGTCGAATATCCGCCAAGCAAGGTCTATGGTAAGCTGATTAAGAGGGTTACGTCAATGATTAAGTGATGGATCACTTAGCTTATTCTTGTACATCTTCCATGGTGTTGGTTAACTGGGTGGGTTGGTTGCCGTTATTGATTCAATTGACTTTATGCATGGTTCATGGCTCGTCGTAGAGTACGCCACAGCCAACACATATCGGACAAAACAGTGTCAATGCGTATCGTCACTAAGAGGTAGCTTAACAAAGTGGAATATTATGAAGTAACTATAGGTAGCTAAAATGTTGAGAATTATTAATGAACCAAAGACAACCTAAACCTGGCCATTAAAGGTTACATTGCCATTTACCTACTTTAGGTGCATTAGCGTTAAACTATTGTGAAGTTGACCTCAGGTATTAGCCCATTGTCATGGGCCCACTGTAACAATGTCTTAATTGCCCTTTCGCCGCTACTACCCATGTCCATTGTGTAGTTATTAACGTACATGTCAATGAACCTACCCGTGTCGCTCATGTTTAAGCCCCTTGAGAACCTCATGGCGTACCCAAGGGCCTCATCCCTATGCTGAATGGCGTACCTAAGGGACTCAAGCAGCGCATCTCTAATAACCCTTGCATTATCCAAGCCCAATGACACCTTAACCACGTCTAGGCCTAACGGTGTAGGTAGCTTCGTCTGTTCATACCACCACTCGCCGAGGTCCATTATCCTCCTTAAGCCGTACCTCTCATAGGTTATCTGCCCCTCGTGAATAAGCACACCGGCATCAACGGCCCCACTCAGCACGGCATCCATAATCCTATCGAAGGGCACCTCCACCGTCTTAACCTTAGGCATGGCAAGCTTAAGCAGTAGGGTTGCCGTTGTGTACGTCCCGGGTACGGCTACAAGCTCTACCTCACCCCCTCCACCACCCACCACCACGGGGCCATACTTAAGGCCCATGGAGGCGCCAACCCTAAGCACATAGTACTTGTCGGCCACGTAGGCTAGTGCATGGGTGCTTATGGCCGTTACATCTAGCCTACCGTAGATGGCTAATTTGTTAAGCGTCTCTATGTCCACTAGGAACTCCCTTATCTTGAAGGGGAAGTTCACCTTACCAGCCTTCAGGGCGTAGAACATGTATGCATCATCCGGGTCTGGACTATGGCCGATTAGCAGCTCCATACTACACCCACCCTACAGGGCTTAAAAACACCCACGGCCCTCACTCAATTAAAACGCTCCTCACGCCACGGCTTGTCTTAACATCCCTGAAGAACCTGGTGTACAGGTATATGTTAACGGCGTTAACTATGAGGGCTACTAGGAATGGTACTGGTAGCGCTAGGTAATCTATCATAGCCCCACTTGACAGAGTCGCAGCGGCTGAGGGTAGTAGCCTAGCTGCTTGATTTGTACCCGCCGCGGTGGATCTTGAGCCTTGGCTAACCAGACTCATCATTAACGCCGATTGGGCTGGTAATGAAACAATTCTAAACATAACGTAGACTAGGTACAGCGCTGATGCCACCATTAGGTCGTAGCTTAGGATTTGCGAGAACCTGTTCACGAATGGCAGTAGCACCAGGGCTGCGGTGGATATGGACCTGGTCAACGCAACAGTCTTAACGAAACCAAGCCTACCGGTTATCACGGGGGTTAGGAGTGATATGAGTGCAGCGGCTATGCCGCCGAGGAAGAATATGTTACCTATCTCACCCTTAGGCACCTTGAGCAAAACCTCGAAGATTAGGGGTAGGAATGGGGTTACTAGGCCTTGTCCAATGCCATTTAACGCTCCTGTGATCATGAACCTCTTAATGACTCTCCTATCCGACTCGCTTAGGTTAGTTGAATTAAAGGAGCGGCAATCCTTAGCCCTGCCGATACCCTCACCATACCTATCCCTAACCGGTAGTATTACAATTAATGAGGCTGATGATAGGGCTAGGGCTATTGTGAACCCCTCCCTGTAGCCTAAGTGAGATAACAACGCCCCAACTGCCCCGGCCAGGCCTGAGGCTAAGTTAAGTAGGGAGTACACCATGGTCCTGTTCTCCTCGTTTGTCTTATCTGCCAGTAAGGCGGTCATCATTGGGGCCACCACCGCACCCACACTACCACTGGCCAATGCACCAGCCGTGCCAAAGCCACCCAGGGCGGCGGCTAGCAGTAATAGGGGGTAGTTTGAGGTTAGGAGGAGGATTAGTATTGATAACGGTAGGAAGAGTAAGGTAACTAGGAGTAGCCTCTTCCTACCGTAGCAGTCACCTAATCTACCGAAGTAGAGGCTCATTAGTGGTGTTGAGAATGCACCAACACCGAAGAATACACCTATTAATGTGAACGACAGGTGGAGCACATTGTAGAGGTATAGCCCAGTGGTGACCCCAAGGGCACCGGTTGCAATGCTCC
The DNA here is from genome assembly GCA_028275645.1 of Caldivirga sp. Classification (GTDB taxonomy): domain Archaea; phylum Thermoproteota; class Thermoprotei; order Thermoproteales; family Thermocladiaceae; genus Caldivirga. The sequence continues at coordinate 6,408 of JAPWUH010000014.1, read as the reverse complement.
TAAAAACCCTAGATAACATTATGAGGGTAATGTCACCCTTATCGTCCATTAACCAACCGATAACGGTTACCTTTATAAAACTGACCCAAGATTGCAATGCATTGACGTAATCTCCCCACCCTCGAGATGTGGGTGAGCTTTACCGCTGGAGTAATCATCATAGTAAAGTTCCGTTAAGTACAACCTGTTAGGAGACGCATTAATGCTTAAAAGCGCATCCCCATTAGCTGAGTCATGGTTATTTTACTGGTGCTTGCACTTTTAATGTTAATGGTGGCCTCGTTGTCATCAATCCTATCACTTTACTTCGAATTTAAGTACTGGGGTGGGTTAAGGGAACCTGATGTTGATGGTGAATGGCCTACGGTAACCGTCATAATGCCCGTTAGGGGTATGGACCAGAACCTTGAGGGTAACGTTAGGAGTGTCCTTAAGCAAAGGTACCCAGCCCCTGTGGAGTACTTATTCATCATCGACAGTCTCGATGATCCAGCCTACAAGATTGTGAATAATGTGATTAAGAGTCATGGCAACGCCAGGATTATACTCAATGAGGGAGGGTTAAGCAAGGGCTCCGCGTTGGCTAGGGGTATTGGTGAGGCTAAGGGGGATGTGGTGGTCTTTGTCGACAGTGATGCCTACGTCCACGACACCTGGCTCCTGAACCTAGTTAAGCATCTTAAGGCTGGTGCGGGGGCAGCGACCACGTATAGGTTTTACTCACCCCTAAGTAGGCTTAGCCTCGGTACTTTGCTTAAGGCGAGCTTCAACATGATTGGGATAACGGCCATGCAGAATGAGATTGCTAGGTTCGCCTGGGGAGGGTCAACGGCGGTGTGGAGGAGCCTACTACTAAAGTGGAGCATAACCAAGTACCTCCCTCACTACCTAAGTGACGACTATGTGATGACGCACCTGGCTCATAGGGATGGCTTAAGGATAAGCTTCACGCCGAGGTCAATGGTCATCACCCTGGAGGACACTAACGTTGGTGAGGCGTTTAGGTGGGCAGTTAGGCAGCTCTGGTACGTTAAGGTCTACGGCTTCAGCGGGTTCGCCCTATACGCAGCATCGTACACGCTCTACGCCCTAACACTACCCATAGCAGTGGCCATTTCAGTATTCATCCACTGGGCCCTGGCGCTGGGCCTAGTACCCTACGTGGTGGGTGTGTTCAAGGACTACTACAGGGTTAGTAGAATTAGGGGGCTGGGGCCCTTCTACGCCGCTATCATTAAGGGTAGGTATACCTACGCCCTAGCCCTCGCTTCAATAGTCAACGTCTACTTCTCCTGGGCTGCAATACTGGCCACGGCTTTGACTAGGAGGATAAACTGGAGGGGTAGGGTGTTCACCGTCGATGACGTTAAGAGGGGTGTGGAGCAGGCTCCATTGCCTTAACGCTACTCAACGCCGAGGAGTCTCTTAAGTCCTGGGTAAGCCTCAAACAGCTGCTCCTGCATCGCTATAGTGTAGTACTGTATTATTATTTCAATTAGCAGTATTAGCCCTATCCCCGTGCCGTAAACCCCAAGCACATCACCCAATGCAGCTATTAAACCTGCAAGAAGCCCACTGGTGAACGTGAGTGAGTTAACGTACCTCCTCAGGTGCATTGCAAGTGACTTGGCCGACGCCCTAAAGCCCGGTATGGATAAGCCACTGGTAACCATCGTCCTAGCCTGATCCTCGGCGCTTAAGCCTGCTAGGTTAACCCATAGGTATGCGAATACTATCGACAAGGCAACGTACATTAATATGTGGACTACCACGTACTGGGGCGTCATGTTGAAGGGGACCACTGTGAAGTAGTATATCAGTGATGATGTGCATGGTTCATTAATGGTCCCGAACCTAGCCGTGCTCATAGTCCTTATGCAGGCTATTGCGTTCAGGAGGGCGTTGGTGTTGTGAGGGTTGTAGGTTGCCCAGATGAAGTACAGCCCATTGTATATCAAGGCAACTGTGTAGGCCGTGAATATTATCGGCAGCACTGATACGTACATGACCTTGAAGGGGTAGGAAACCTTATACCCACCGTACTGGACTAGGGATAGTGGTATCCTAACTTCCATTAACTCGACGTAGGCTATGAAACCCCCAAGGGCTATTGTTGATATAAGGCCCACAAGGCCCGGTAGGTTAAACCTGTAAACCACAGATAGGAGTGGGGCGAGGGTATGGGCAACGACTGCGTTGTAGATGGCTGCAATTAACGCTGGTACTATGCCCAGCAACTCCCCGGCGCCCACGGTTACAGGTAGGAAGGTTGACTGGAATATCGACCTAACTATGCTTATGAGTATGAAGAGGGATATGCCACTCCCAATACCCCAACCCTTAGACACCATGTCATCCAGCAGGATCACTATTACTGCACCGAACAGCATCTGAAGCCAAACAACGAAGGCTAAGGCTGGGGAGATAGCCACGATCTGGTGGGTTAGCAGTATGAAGGCACCCTCAAACATGGCTATTACTATAGCAACCAGCTTAGTTAAGGCCGTAAACCTGGCTTGATCCTTAGGATCATTTAAATCAATGTCCATTAACTCAGAGAAGGCCACCAGCTCCATTATAATGCCCGCTATTATTATCGGGCCTATGCCTAACTGAGCCAGCGTCCCATTTGTCGATGCGAATATTATAGCCACCAATGGGTTGAAGAGAGGGCTACTGACTGATGAGACGATACCGTACAGTGGTGTTACCGATAGGAGTAGGTAAACCGTTGCAGCCAGGAAGGTCCAGACAAGCCTACTACCTAGGCTCACGGGTCTATTAGGCCTAGGCACAGTGGGCATTAGTGTCAGCACCGGCTCCACAGCCTCAATAAACCTCCTCGATGACATGAGTCCCCAAGTTAACGGGGATTAATAAGGTTTATTAGTAGAAGTCATCAAAAGCCGCACATTACCCATTGATGACAGTCCACGCCAAGGGCTAGGGTTACCTAGGTTCACGTAGCTGGCGATAACTTGAAAACCCTAAGGAAATGCCTAATGATAAGGGTGATCACCGATGAAGAATAATGACTTATCCTGTTTCCTCAATGAATTAGGCCTTGTATTAATGCGGCCTGGTGGGCCCGCCGGGACTTGAACCCGGGATCTCCCGCGATCCCATGCCTAGGCATCGTGAGGCGGGCATCCTACCAAGCTAGACTACGGGCCCTCACCTCACCTTTAGGTGTGTTTGCTTTAAAATTTTTCCATGAATAATGGTTATGGAATGAACATGACGTATTAATGATGGTCAAACTTACCTTCAACTGGGTCATGAGGCAGAGTGCCCAGTGAAATCTCATCCCCAGAGTGATGGCTAATGCCGAGCCATGGCACCCCCTCCTTAACAATGAGCATCACCGCTAATTATGACTACTCACCGGGCCGTTAAGGTTTTTAACCACCTTGCCTATACCTTATGCTGTGCCCCGTGGTATTTTTTCAAGGTTATTGAACCCGTTCGTTAAGGGTGAGGTGAAGTTATTTAATGGTCTTAGTGAGCACGCCAGGTTAACCTTAAGGTCGCTTAGCATAATTGAGGACGCCTTAAGGAGTGGTGACTTAGTTAAGATCAAGGAGGCTGAGGTTGAGGTTGGGGTTATTGAGAACCAGGGGGATGAGATAAGTAGGGTCTTGTCCCAGGAGGTTTCCACGGGCGCAATTGCAACGCCCATAATGGGTGATGTTGAGGTGCTCATAGGTAAGGTTGATGATATACTGGATAGGGTTCACATACTTTCCAGAGAGATCAGAAGAGCCATAAGCATATGCGTAAGCCCTGAGGTTAAGAAGGTCCTAGCCGAGGATGTGGTTGAGTTGATCATGGTTGATAAGAGGGGTGTTGAGGAGTTCGTTGAGTTAACATCAGCCATAGCCAAGGGTGATGATTGGGGTAAGATCAGGAGCCACGTATTAGTCATCAGTAAACTTGAGGATGAGGTTGATGAGGCTAAGGATAGGTTGATTGATAAACTGTATGAATTGGCTAAGGAGATCTCATACGTGGAGTTCATGAGCCTACTACACATAGTCTTCACACTCGACGACATAATAGACATAACCAAGGACGCTGCCTATTTAACGGCTACAATACTCATGAGCCTAGGTGCCTAGGTAAATGATAACCGGCGACGTGGCCCTGGTATTAATGTTGACGCTGGCGTACCTAGTCTCATCAAATAACCTATCCCTAGTCGCCGGCGTGGCGGTTGGTAGTAGGCTTCTCAGGCCTGGGGTAGCCATGATGATCGCCCTAGCTGGTTACTTAACCGGCCTGGTGCTTCAGGGGACTGAAATGAAGGGTTATGGTGTGGGCCCCAGCGGGCTCCTGATACTCTCGGTAATAGGGGTATTGATATTCATGATTGGTGAGGTGAGTAAAGTACCCATGTCCATAACGAACTCCCTCTACATGTCCTGGTCAGCACTAATACTCTACATGGATGGTTCACTGCCATTCAACTTCCCCGCGGTTTTAGCATCATGGCTGGGGACGCCGCTTCTGCTTGCCCTAGTGGCTTACTTCACATACCCAATCTTAGCTAGAACCTCGGCATTATCAAACCCGATCAGGAGGTTATCGGCCTTCAGGCTCATGGTCATACTCACGGTTTTCCTAGTGGGCTACTCCTTCGGTGCCAATAATCTAGGCTTAATGTGGAGCATGCTTGGCTTCAGCAGGGTTGGGTTAATGGGCATAGTCTTAGCCTCAACGTTAGGTGTAATTGTGACGGGTAGAAGGACCCTTGGCCAATTCAGCAGGGGCATATACATACCTCCGCCTATTTCAGGTGGAGTAACCCAGCTACTATCCTTCGTGGCGCTTGAGTTAAGTACAGTATTCGCAATACCAATATCCCTCACCCTGTGCACCATTGGTTCACTGCTTGGGATATCCATGGCCAGGGGTATGAGGATACTCAACACACAGTACCTGAGACTGGTTTTAATAGGTTACGTGGCCACCATGCTAATAGCCTTCACCGGGGCGTTGCTAGCGGTCAACTTGGTTTAACTTAGGCAACCGAGGTTCCTTATCCTATCCTTAAGCGTGTTTATCGGGTCTGTCCTAACGGGGTCTATACCGTATAGCTCAGCCAGCTTAAGGCTAACTAGGCCGAGCAGCATTGAACCGTAGACCTCCTGGGTTAGCCTACTAGAGCCCTTAAGCTCAACAACCTCCACATCACTGGAGTAACTCCTAATAACCTCCTCCACGGCATTCATCAGGTAGTCGTGGGTGTTATCAGTCCTACCCTTAATTACGATGTACCTGACCGGGTGTTTAAGCATAATGGCGACTATGTCGTTGTGGTCAGCCTCAGGTACTATAGCAACCACGGCCGGCGTCTTGGCATTCTCGTTTAAATCATTCTTAAACCTGTAGGCCACTGCTTGAAGTCCAATGGGCGCGAATATCATTGGCACATACCCCTTAATGAAGTTAGCCAGCTTGATTGGTAACTGGCTCTTAAGCACCTCACCCTGAATCTCAATGCTCTCATTCACGTCGGGTATGGTGACGTAGTGGCTTAGGACCCCCAGGACGGCGTAGAGTAGGTTCGGTAGGCCAAACCTGGGGGCTATTGACTTAGGCACCTTAACCACTGGGGCGCCCTTAGCCTCAAGTTCATGGGCAAGCCTACCCCCTGTTGTAACGCCTATAACCGGTATCCCTCTCCTCAAAGCCTCCAATGCACTGCATATTGTCTCTAAGGTTTCCCCAGAGTAGCTGACTGCAACCACCAGGGAGTCCCGGCTAACCCATGGGGGTATGTTGAAGTCCTTGTGGACTATTACATTCACGCCCTGGAGTGAGTCCCTCACAACATCACCCACTATCCCAGACCCACCCATACCGGTAATCACAATGCTGGTTGGGTTGAAGTCGTAGCTTATTGACCCCACCCTAAAGGACCTTACATCAAGCCCCCTACCAAGCCTAAGGGACTCCAGCGACAACCTTGGCCAATCCTCGTACCCGTATGGCATTAAAGCTCTCATTTTACTTGAGTTTAAACGCTTTATGCATTTAGCCGGCTAAGGGCCCGTGCCTTGGAGTTAGTTAATGCGTGGTGTAGCCTGGACTCTACCCCACGTTATTACCTCAATGGAGAAGTTGGCTAAGATACCAATAAATACCACCATTAATGCCGATATCACGGCGCCCAGCTGGAAGGCGAAGAGTGATGGCACTGATATTAGCAGTGGAACCTTACCCCCAGGTAATATCCCCATTAAGACTAGTGATGTGAAGGTTGATTCAAGCGACCCAGCCACAGCTGGGCCTAATGTACCACCTAGGTTCCTGAAGACTGAATTCATGGCTGTTGACACACCCATTACCTGAGGCTCAACTGAGAACACGAGGATGTTTATCAGCGATACGTTCATGGCGGCCACG
>JAPWUH010000013.1 GCA_028275645.1 Caldivirga sp. | reverse complement strand
TGCCCTAACCTCCCTGCTAATGGGCACTCCTTCGGCAATCCTCCTAACCTCACTCTCGGGAACCCTATACTTACCGCCAGCAGTCCTAACAACCCTAATCCTCCCCTCCCTAACCCACCTAGCAAGAGTAGAGTAACTAATACCAAGCCTCTGACAAACCTCCCTAGGTCTCAACAACCTCTCCGAAGACGCTGACACCAATAATAATAATAAACAAAACCAGCGCTTATAAACCCAACCACCAAACACCAACAACAAAACAGCCCACATGGTTTAGTGCGGCAATTAATTTAAATCCAAAGCCTGTGAAGGCTTTATGACTGTAATAATTGAGGTTGCGGTCGACCCAATAGGGACAGGCTCAACAAGTGTCGGTGACCTGATTAAGCAGGCGGTATCCGTGATAGCGAGGAGGGGTTATAAACACCAGGTATGCGCCATGGGAACGGTCATTGAGGTACCATCCCTAAGGGAGATTGGTGAACTCCTAGATGAAATCCACGGTGAACTCGTTAAACTGGGCGTGAAGAGGATTGTAACGGTCGTTAGGATTGATGATAGGAGGGATAAGAGCGAGACAATAGAGTACAAGGTGAGCAGGGTAACCCAGCATTAGGTTAACCTGTAGTTAAAGGGTTACCCATCGCCATTCCTACCAATATTAATAAATGAAGAATCAAGAGGTATTGATGGCCTTTAACTGGCTGCTGATTTATACCTGTCCTCATTCATTAGGGCCAATTCCAGTTCATCAATGTACTTCCATGCATCATCAGGGAACACTAGGACTGCGTCATCAACGTTAAGTCTCAATGCCGCATACACCACAGCCCCTGAGCTTAAGCCTATTAACAGCCCATCATCCCTGGCAACCAATTTAACCCCCATTAAAGCCTCCTCCCTGGATACGTCAACAACCTCATCAACCCTAAGCAACTTGGCGAATGGGTTACCGTTATTGAGCCTCTTTATGCCCGGTATCGTTGAGTCGGCGCTGGGTTGGACGGCTATCACCTTAACATCATCCCCATACCTCTCCTTGAAGTACATGGATATGCCTGTCATGTGCCCTGCTGTCCCAACGGAACCAATCACGTACCTCGGCTTAAACCCGGCGAGTCGGCACTGCTCATCAATCTCCCTCGCCGTGAACCTGTAGTGCATCATGTAGTTGGCTGGGTTTGAGAACTGGTTTGGGTGCACGTACCCGAGTCTCTTAGCTTCATTAACAACCTCAGGTAGTATGGTTGATGTATTGCCTTCACGCTCAACCACCTTAACCCCCATTAACCTCAGCATGATTTTAAACGGCCTTGGGGAGGCCGTGGGTATGTAGGCTACGTAGTCCATGCCCCTCGACTTCAGTATTGATGCCAAGGCAACCGCCAGGTTCCCTGATGAAACCTCAATAACCCCCCTACCACCGTTTATTGACTCCACGAGGGCTAACGCAGTCCTATCCTTGATACTGTGGGTTATCGGGTTCATGAACTCTAGCTTAGCCCAAACATTACGGGGTTCGAAGGACCTGAGCCTTAACAGGGGTGTTGGCCAGACACCCCTTATGAGTTCTTCCACGCTTCTGAACACGTTACCACGTGCAAATACCGGTCCCAGCCATAGTTGCCATTGTTGATGCTGCCTATTTAAACGTTTTGTTTAGCTTAAGGGAATGGGGCCCTAACGTTAACCTTACCCATGGGCTTAACTGTACCAATCCTGTAGCCGATTATTATTAGGGCTGAGTTAAGCAGTATGTAAACCGCCAGTATTACATGGCCAAGGATTAGCGTAACAACGCCTGAAGCTACTAGGGTTAACGCCGTTGCGTTTTCGATGAAAAGCCTCTGCCTCAGCAAAGCCTTTGATGCCTTCGGCGTGTAGAACCAGGGTAAGTCTCCTATTAAAGCCTTAAGCAGGTAAACCATTAGTGGGAAGCCAAGCGCATACATAGTTAAGCCACCCACAACAAGTGACTTGAATAGATCCCAGTTACCGTAATTCATGGCCTTACCCACCGCTATAATGAATACCAGTAGGACTACTCCAGCGGCGTCTGTCAGTATTGATAGGATTAATATTGGGAGCGGCGGTATTATTATGTAGAATATCTGCATAACAATCATCGTTATGATTGATATTAAGCCTAGGTAGGCGACTGGGTATTTAAGAAGCCACAGCACGGCATCTAGCTTATCTAACGCACTTCTCCTAGACTTAATTATTTTAACTAAGTACTTTCTCAAGGCCCACATGTCGTTTGTAGCCCACCTAATGGTCTGGGACCTGAAGGCGCTGTATGTGCTGGGTATCTCGGTCAACACCCTCTCATCAAGTACCCCAATCCTACCCCCCATTAACCAGATCCTTAAGGCCAGGTCCATGTCATCGGCCTTACACCTGCATAGCCCACTAATCCTATTGAAGAACTCCCTCCTCACGACTACGTTGTTGCCGATGGTCATGTAGAACCCCCTCCTTAGCCTTGAAAGCGCCCTACCGACTATCTGTATCTCACTCATCACGTTGAACAGTATCATTAATGACTTGCTGAAGCCATTGGGTACCCTTGGTATGCCTAGGAAAGGTGCGCCAACCACGTCATAGCCCTCGTTGAGGTAGCTTAAGGCGACCTTAAGGTAATTCCTAGGCAGTACAGTGTCCACGTCTAGTATCAGCAGCACCTCACCCGAAGCAAGTTTAGCGGCCTCATTAACGGCCCCACCCTTATAGCCAGTGGGCCTACTCCTCCAGTTAACCAGAACCTTTAAACCATAGATCCTGCTAACTCTATTCGCCAACTCCCTAATCAAGCCGGCTGTATATGCATCATCATCGGTGGCTATTATAACCTCAAGCCTATCCTTAGGGTAGTCTAGGCCAGCAATCCTCTTGACGGCATCCTCAATGGCATCAAGACCCTCACCCTTAACAGGTATTATAACGGAGACAGTCGGCAACCAACCTAGGTTGAAATCCCGTATAGTTGACCTTACCCTGCCCGTGGCCCTCAGCCTAACGTAGGCAACGTGTATCATGATCCCCAGTTGCACGAGCACTATAGCCATGAACACGGCATACACTACGTAAATCACCAGTATGAATGGTATGTAGCCCTTGGGCACAGGCTTAGCCGCTACACCAACCGTTGAGTTCATCTGCATGGTGTAGTATGTTGAATTACTTAGTATAACGTGTATTGCGCTTACATACTGGTCAAACTTCAACTCCATGTTTGCGATTATTTGCGTAGCATTAAACTCTATAATCTTAGTTATATTATTGAGCAGTATTTGGCTTTGCGTAGTAGTATTAGTTATCATTACTGGATTTTACATTTAGGACCTTAATAAAGATTTCCTCATTGACGCCGGTAAACCTAGGCGTCACCCTAATTATTCCTCTTACCGTTAAGGAATTCCAGGACCCATTGATAGGCCTCATCAGGTGGCGCATGTATTGGCGGGTTCTTGAAGGCCCATGCGGCGACGCTGTAGACTGGGCCAGCCACACCCCTATCCAGCGCAACCTTCATTAACCTAAGTACGTCAACCATAACCCCGGCGTTGTTCCATGGGTCGTGAACCTCAAGGCTAACTTCAATCCTAACGGGGACGCCTGCAAACCCCTGCGCCTCAATGAACATGTGGGCCCTCTTCCTACCACCCAGGAAGCCCACGTGGGCCACTGGGGTTATGTATGCATCGAACTCCTGCCCCTTAACCATCCTCCTTATAGCCTCAGTCTTAGTCCTCTCCTTCTGGCCCTTCCTGTAGTTTAGATTTAGGAAGTCTGGTGTGCCGCCTACGTTGAGTTGGTAAGTCCCAACGACCTTAAGGCCCCTTAACGATAGGAGGTGCATTATGGTCTTGTGCAGCACCGTTGCCCCCAGTTGATTCTGCACATCATCACCAAGCAGCGGTAGGCCAGCCTTAACGAACCTCGCCTGCCACTGCTCTGAAGTGGCTATCTGGGCGGGCATGGCGTTTATGAAACCAACCCCAGCCCTCAATGCCGCCTCCGCGTAGGCCTCCGAGGCCTTTTGAGCACCCGTGGGCAGGTAGTTGATCAGTATGTCTGCATTAGCTGACTCCAATTCCTTGACCACGTCATCAACCTTAGCCTCAACCACAGGTATGTGCTTACCCACGAGCTCTGGAGCTATGCCATCTAGTAGTGGGCCTGGTTTAACAGTCACGTTAAGCCTTCCCACATCAATTACCTTAAGGGCGTTGTTGGGGGGTGTGAATATGGCCTCTGACAGGTCCTTGCCAACCTTCCTAGCATCCACGTCGAAGGCGGCCACGAATTTTATGTCATCTATCGTGTAGCCATTAACCTCCTTAAAGGCCACCCCAGTTGCATCACCAGTGGCCTTATAGTACTGGACCCCCTGGACTAGGGCTGAGGCGCAGTTGCCAACCCCAGCTATCGAAACCCTTATATTACTCTTCATCACCTCGGTATATTAACGACTGTTAATAAGCTTTGCCACACAACAGGATGCAGGGGTCATGCAAGATTCATCATGCTTTAATCGTAGACCACCCTAGGTTAAACATATGCGTACCTATCCCTCGTAAGGACCTCAGCCCCACCCTCGGTAACGAGCACCATGTTCTCAACCCTAACACCACCCACACCCTTGATGTAAACCCCCGGCTCGACGGTGACGACATTACCAGCCCTCAATGTATCGCTGCTGCTTGGGCCCAGCAACGGCTTTTCATGAACCTCCACGCCGACCCCATGGCCAAGGCTATGTATGAAGCCCCATGAGAACCCGTACTCGTTAATCACCCTCCTAGCCTCCGCATCAACGTCACTGGCCTTAACCCCTGGCTTAATGGCCCTTATGGCGCTCCTGGAGGCCTCAACCACAGCCTCATAGGCATCCCTAAGCCTACCCTCAATACCCCCAGTGGTTAGGGTCCTTGTTACGTCAGCACAGTACAACCTGTAACGGGCACCTATGTCTACGACGACCGTCTCACCCTCACCAATGACCCTATCACTGTGGGTGTGGTGGGGCTTGGCGCCGTTTGGGCCTGAACCCACTATTGGGTTAAAGGCTAACCCATCCCCACCATGTCTAATTAACCCCTGGTATATGTAGGCAGCCACATCCCTCTCCCTCATACCCACCAACCTCATGCTGTACAGTTCATCCAAGACCTTAAGAGTTATGTCTATAGCTCTCTTAATTAGTTCGAGCTCCTCAGCCGACTTAACAGACCTAATGTCCTGTATGTCGGCTGATGCATTAATGGGCTTGGCATTAGCAGCGTTAAGTGCCTTACTGATGAGTTGGTTGTTGGGGTCATCAACCATTACGCTTGACCCTTGCCCAACCCAGGAGGAGACGAGTCTAGCCAACTCATCACTACCGAATATGAAGTTACCCTCCACCGGTAGTTTATAGCCCGAGTAGGCTAAGACCTCAACACCACTCCCAATTAACTCCATTGCCCTATCGTAGTCCAGTAGGGGGACTACTACCTTAACCGTTGAGCTGTCCAGGTAAGCCAATACACCATCCTCGTAACCCAGCAGGTAACCCATGTTGCTTGGTTTTGTTAGGATTAGGGCCGAGGCCCCCTTATCCCTAATCAGGACCCTTAACGCATCCAGCTTACCCTTAATCATTACCTGGTGCTTTGCGCCGTGTTTTTAATCATTATTACCCTTACCATCTCCGCTGTGGTTCATTGCCCATCTGGAGGTGCCGTATAGGCATGCCTAGTAACCCTGAGGTGGCTTATGCATCAAGGCAGGTAGATGATTCTGGTGATTACAGGATGGGAATGGCTAAGGTAGGTTAATCGCCTTGGCTCACTGGCCCTTTAGTAGCAGTGAGTATGCCTGAAGCGCCTTAGCTAGCAGGTCCAGGTCCCTCTTAAGCCTTGTATATGTTTCCTCGCTTATCTGCCCATTGGCCTTAGCCTCCTCCAGGTTCTTAGCTAGCTTCTCAACAGTCTCCTGGGATATGGCTGACACGTCTATGGACCTAATCCAGTGGTTCATTAAACCGCTCTCTAATTCACTCAGCAACGACCTGGCTTGGTCATACATCTTGCTTAATTCCTCTATCGCGCTGTTCAGTTCATTAACCAGTTTGCCGTATGACTCATCATCCATTAGGCCTATCTCCCTCTTAACCCCAGCCTCCTCAATCTGCCTCCTCAAACCCTCTATACCTACCTTAAGCTGTTTAACCCTGGATTCTATAAGCGGGTAATCGCTATCCCATTCCCTCTTAAGCTCATTAACAGCGTTCCTGTAGCTAACCCAGGTTTCGTCAAGTCTCTTAACCCTCTCCCTGTAGTGGTTAAGCCTCTCCTCAAGGGCCTTCATTAACTCCCTGTAGACGTTTACGTACTCCTCCACGCTAACCACCCATCATGGTTAACTGCGTCTTGATCTTCTCATAAACCTCCTTACTAACCTTCCCAGTCCTGTAAAGCTCCTCAAGCTTAGCCAGGGATAGCTTGACCTTGGCCGCCTCAGCCCCCTCTGAGAGGACCCTCCTGTAGTGGGTTAGTATAGACTCCTGGATCCTGCCATAGGCCTCCCTCATCTCGTTAAGTTGCTGCGTTATGCTACTCAGCCTCTTCTCCACGTACTCCCTTGCCTTACCGTAGGAGGACTCGTCAATCATCCCAGCCTCCCTCCTGTACTCAAGCTCCTTAATGGACTCCTCCAGGTTAGCCTTAATCCCCTCAAGGGATAGGAGGTACTGGTTCACCAGGTGTTCATTCTTATCTAACTCACCCTTAGCCGCCGTGGCCTTATCCTCATAACTCCTCCAAGCCTCGTCAAGATCCTTAACCCTACTCTGCATGGACTCCAGGATACCCCTCAACTTGTTTATGACCTCATCCTCAGGCTCACTTAAGCTAACACTAGCCGCCGCAGTGGCCGCCTGCTGAGTAACCGTAACGAGGGGCTTAACCTCAGTGGTAGCCACTTGAGCCTGCTGAGCCTGAGACACACCCTGCGTAACCTGACCCCTCTGCCTTCTAATGTAGTTTATGTAGAGGGGGCACGATGGATAATCCATGAAGCAATACCAAGCCTCAGGGTTAACACTACGGTCAACGGCACCACACACGTAACCTCCCTCAACCTTTTTGAGCAATGGACAAACAGCCCTCATTACACTTAAACGGAATCCTTACGCTTATAAAAATTATGCTTAGAATCAATGACAAAAGAGCGCCAAGTCTCGCCTCTTTTAGGGGCTGGGTTTGGGGTGAAGCTTACTAAGTCTCCTCAACCCTTTAATTCAATGCTTTAATAACCCTGTTTGTAGATGGGGCAGAACCAACCCTTAAAGGGTCTACTTGCTTAAAGAGACGGAGACATGATAATATTAGGGTTAATGTCAACTTCCCAGCGGGATTCATCGAGTTCTAGGGTGATAGAAGTGATGACTTTAAATATTTAACATAATTAGGGTTAATGCTGTGATTGTTGTTTATTGACCACCCAGTGGGTATGCCGATTCATTGGAGTTTGGGCTGGTAAAGTAGTGGTAATATTAATGTTAGTAGTGTATGTGCCGCATGTGTGTATGATCAACAGGCTTCGTGACTTGTCGGGCTCTAAGGCGAATCCATGAGGCTAACTCAAGTATTCCAAGGAGTAATGTTTAAATATTCTAATTATACTTTAAGTGTAATGATTAGAGTATTATTGGTTGCCTTGGTGGCATGCGTGTGGTTACTCCCGATGGTAGCCATGGGTTTAACGGTGGAGTCGTTTGCGCCTGTTAATGAAACTGCCCTAGGCTCAACCCAATACCTTGGGGTTAATTCAATTGTACTTGGAGTATACTCGAACCCAGTCATGAATTACCTCTACGTAACCTACCTCAGGGTTAACGCTACGGGTGGCCTGTTGGTGCTTAGTAATGGTGAGGTGGTGGGTAATGTTAACCTGCCCAACTGCACCCTCCCATACATGGTCTCAGTGGATTACAGTGATAACATTGTTTACGTTTCATGCCCCCAGTCCAACCTCATTTACGTGGTTAACGGTGAGTCCGCCTCAATAACCGGCGAGGTTGAGGTCTTCCTTAGTCCAACATGGCTGTATTACGATAATTACACGGGGTTGCTGTACGCCGTAGCCTCAGGTTCAGGTAAATTCATGCAGTATAACCCGTCGAATGGGTCGCTCAGGTACTTTGAGGTAGCCTCAACCATAGGCAACCTGTGGCCTCCAGTCATGGTGATACCTAATGGAGCCCTCAACCTACTTTACGTCGTGTATAAGACTGGCTACGTCCTATACCTCAACTACACGACGCTTCAATTATCCAGGGGCTACTGCCTTAACTGCATTGTGGTTAACCTGAACTCAACACCACTATACGCCTACTACGACAGCATCCACAACATACTGTTCGTGTCAACTGAAGGCGGATTGTACGCCCTTGATGGGGTGACTGGGCGCATACTCTACAGTATTAATGGCTCATTCACGTGGCTAACGGCTAATGTAAACGAAGGCTTGCTTTACGCCTTAAGTAGCGACACAATCTACGTCTACGTCTACACGAGACGTGAACCATTTGAAATCGGGGTAATTCACCTACCCGCGTCCGGCTCATCAATGGCCGTGATTGGTGACGTACTCTATGTCACGTTACCCATGCTGAACACTATTGATGAAATCACGTTCTACAAGACCTCAAGTGGATTGTACCCACTTTACGTTTACGTTAACTCAACGGGCTACAACCTAACGTTAAGCGGCCCCCTGAGTATTAAGTTAAGAGGCCTCAGAGGTAATGTAACCCTAATGTTGCCGAACGGCATATACAACCTAACCGTGACACTACCTAAGGGTTACTATGCCCAGCCAAGTAGCGTGCAGTTTGCAATACACGATTCAACTGTTAAAGTGTACGTACCAGTTTACTCATCCTTCAAGCTAACCTTCGTTGAGAGCGGCCTAGCCCTAAACGATACGTGGAGCGTGTGGGTCTATGGTTTAACCAGCTACGGCGGCCTATTCAACAGCTCAGTAACTGCCCCAGCTAGGGAGCCTATAGTCTTTTACCTTGAGCCCGGGTCGTACAGATTCGTGGTTAACCCAGTCTTCGGCTACTCCCCAACCCCAGTCACTGGGGTAATTACCGCAACATCTGCAGGTGAGTTGACCATACCAGTCAACTTCACGTTAGTAAACTACCCCGTTAACATAAGCA
The DNA here is from genome assembly GCA_028275645.1 of Caldivirga sp. Classification (GTDB taxonomy): domain Archaea; phylum Thermoproteota; class Thermoprotei; order Thermoproteales; family Thermocladiaceae; genus Caldivirga. Next base: position 6,828 of record JAPWUH010000013.1, on the reverse strand, counting down.
TACTCAACATGCCCAGTGGCTCAACGGTACAAGCCGTCTTAAGTGGGTTGACAATAACCGGTGGTAGGGTTTACGAACAGTTGGTCATAGTTACCCCACGCTACACGCTAATGCTCCCTGATGGTTCGTACAACTTAACCGTTAAGGGCGTCAACTATGGCTCATACATCGGCGTCGCCGCACCAGTGAACAATAACTTAAGGTTCGCCGTGTGGGGTAGGGAGGAGAACGTCAGCCTAGCCCTAAGCGTAAGCAACTACCCACTTAGGGTTAGTGAGGTGGGGCTCCCAAGTGGGGTTAGGTGGGGCATTTACGTCAGTGGGACGATGTTTAATGGAACGCGGTACACGTACTCGATAACATTAATGACCCCGAACAGCTCAGTTGTTATAATGGTTCCGGATGGCTCATACACCGTGTCCCCAACGGCCACGTACTTCAACGGCTACAACAACCCCTACGTTGGCTCAGCCAGGCAGGTTACGGTAAATGGAGCTGGCGTTAACGTGACGGTGCCCTTCAATCCATCAACCTACACACTCATAATTAAGGTCAACACTATCCTTGGTCTAGGGAAGTATACTGTTAAGGTAACCGGCTACCAGTTCAACAGCCAGCCATACACCTATATATTAAGCACGAGCCAAGCCCTAGTGGCGATACAACTCGTGGATGGGAACTACCTGGTAACAATAAGCGGCCCATACTATATAACCTCATACTTAACCAGGATGATGATCAATGGGGCAACACCCTTACCCCTAAGTATCAGGCTAATGGGCGTGCTATTAATCGTAATAATCATAGTTGCCATTGGTGCAGCAGTGGTGTTTATGCTTAGGAGGTACGGGTATCTGTGAACCGCCTACCCAAGGCCTAGCCTCAAGGTAAGTAAAGGTCATGCGGGGAAAAGCACATAACCCTGGGCAGCGTGTACGGATTGTGATGAGTGACACCAGATCTGATATCGGTGAGGAGCATGCCTAAGCTGACTGGTTACACTCTAGTGATACATGGGTATTCTTAGTTATTACAGGTCCTTGGGTAAGCTAAGTTTTAAAATAACTCTCGGAATATTAGGTTATGCCTAGGAAGCAGACTAGTAAGATCCTTGAGAGGAAGAACGACGTGTTAAAGTTGATAAGGGAGAGGGGGGAGGTGTCTACAAATGACCTGGTGAAGATGACGGGGCTGAGCCATAGCCAAGTCTTCTATATACTAAGGCTACTGCAGAGGGATGGGGTTATAAGGGAGATTAAGAGGGGTAAGGTTGCCTACTGGAGGCTTGTCAACCCCGAGGCTGAAGCCGGTGATCAAAGGGTGTAGAGGGGGCTTAAATAGTGTTGTTACCGCCTAGCCAGGGTTCGCACTTAAACGCCACGTTAATGCTTATTAACACTAACCACAGGGCCTAAGCCGTGGGTAGGCCGGAATTTTAAATAGGGTCATTGAACTGGCTAGGCAGGGTGAAAGGGTAATAGGTGAACTTAGGGAAACCCTAAGCCAAATACCCCCAGACGTGGACCTACTGGACATTGTAGGTAACGTGAAGGAACCGGCAGTGTTGGGTGTGATTAAGGAGTACATCGGCAGGGAGCTTAAGGTCGCTTACCTAGGTCCTGAGGGTACATTCAGCCATGAGGTTGCCCAATTACTCCTAAGCGGTGAAATGAAACCCGTTAGGAGGATTGAGGATATTGTTAAGGGAGTCTACAATGGCCAATTTAACTACGGAGTAATACCCATTGAGAATAACCTAGCCGGCATAGTGGGTGACTCCGTTGAGGCCTTGGTTAAGTGGAACGTGGGCATTAAGGCCTGCGTGGAGTATAGGGTGTCACTATGCCTAGTGGTTAACAGTGACGTTGAGTCACTCAGCGAGGTTAAGGAGGTTTACTCCCACCCTCACGCCCTGGAGGAGGCTAGGGGGTTCCTGGAGGGGCTTGGGGTAATCATCAGAGAGGCTCCATCAACGGCCGAAGCCCTAAACATGATCATTGGCCATAGGGATAGGGCAGCGGTGGCGTCTAGGCTTGGGGCTAGGTTAAGGGGCTTGAAGACAATCACCTGCGGTATTGAGGATAAGCCAAACTTCACAAAGTTCCTCATAATACAAAGGGGGCTGGGCAGCAGTGGCGATAGGACAATGGTGATTTTCTCAGTCCCCAATAAGCCAGGCTCACTGTACGCAGCCCTAGCACCCTTCGCCGAGGATGGGCTTAACCTAACCATGATATACTCAAGGCCCAATAGGATTGGGCCATGGGAGTACGACTTCATACTTGAGGTTGAGTGCAGCCTCAGCGACGATAAGTGCATTAGGGCTATTAGTAGGCTTAGAAAGAATGCAACATACGTTAAGGTACTGGGTAGCTACAGGTACATTACGATTAGGGATAATGACCGATGAACCCTGACTTAAAGCTTATTTTTAACCCACCACTTACCCTCATTGGGCAGGTGGGTTAAAACCACTGTATGATATGACCTTCTTGAGTAGGTCAGCCTCAGGTGGCACGCCAACGAACTCCACATCGCCCTGAGTCCCCTCATTCCTAATAACCACGGTTGGCACGGCGGTTACACCGTACATGTCGGCTATGTCAGGCTCCTCATAAGCCTCCACGACAATGGACCTAACCTTACCCTTACTCTCAAAGGCGAACATGTTGGCCAGTAACACTGCGTAGGGGCAGTATGGGCATGATGGGGTTACCACGGTCACAACCTCAACTGGCTTAACGTCGGAGTTAGCCATTGAGGATAGGGTTCCCCTTGTCCTGGCCCTTAGGCCCGTCTTACCTGTGGATATCCTCGTTATGGTCTCTATGAGGGCCCTAACCTCCTCACCCAGTGGCGCGCCGAGGTACCTTATTATCCCGCCATTTATGTAGATTATAGGCACCCTATTCTCCTCAACATCAGGACTCGGGTTATTGCCCCCATTCTGGTCAAGCCTATGTTTATTAACTATCAACTTACCCTCAGGGGCTAGGCTGGCTAGCAGGTCTATGAGCTCCTCCGTTGGTATGCACCAGTTTGTGTCCCTACCTGCACAGTTACTGGTTGTGAATAGGTCGAATACCACTGGGTTAACCATCTGGGATAGCATGTCCCTTATTATGCCCTTAGTCTCCTCATCAACCTCGATATGAACCTCCTCAGGGCCTGTTGGTGGTGTTAATGGAGTTGTTGACATTGCACTCAACGTGACACCGCACTTTTAAAAACCTTTCGCGTAAACGTCCACTAATCAACTGAAGTAGTCGAGTATGCTCCTCCCAGTCTTGCCAAGTAGCGTTGCCTCGTTAATGCCGAAGACCTCAAGTATCCTTAGGGCTGCTGGTACGACCTGCTTCTCAATGTAGTAGTCAATATCGATCCTCTTAACATCATCCACGAATATGTATGGGTAGGCCTTCTGGGTTAACCTATCACCCCCATCCTTAACTATCACGAAGCCCACGGTATCACCCTTACCAACCATGTACCCCTTCTCTATGAGCCTCTTAGCCGCTATTACATGTGGCTGGAGGGCCTTGTACTCATCAACATCCTTATCGAGGGTCTTCCATATTATTACGTCGTCTAGGGTGAACCTATAGTTCCTTAAATCGTCGATAACCGACCTGACGTACTTAACCGCCTCATCAACGCTACTTTTGAGCACAAGTTCAGCCACCCTCTCCTGAACATTCCTGGCGAGCTCACTCCAATCACCCCTCACCGCCTCGAAGCCCACTATATCGATGTCGCCATCCACCGTTAACCCAATGTACCTCTTCTTGGACTCGGTGAATATTAGCTTGCTGTATACTTTATCTATCTTAACCTCGAAGCCCATTTCATTAATCTTACCCACAAGTTCATCAACCTTATCCTTATCGTATGTTACGAACAGGCTATCCGTATCACCGTATATTACGCTTAACCCCCTCTCCTTAGCCATGTTTATGGCCGTCTTAAGCAGATGCCTACCCCAGGCGGTCACTGATTCGGCAACCTCCCTAATGTACCACCTAGCCCCAAGCCAACCGCAGTAGCCGTACATGGCGTTAGCCATTACCTTAAGCGCCCTCTGCCTCTCATTTAGTAGAACCCACTCAGGCGAACCCTCAGGGTACTTACTCATCTCACTCTTAGCCTCCCTCCTGGCCTCAATCAACTCCTGGAGCAGCACCGTATAGAGGCCCCTAGGACTCTTCCTGAACTTGAACCCAACTTCAGGGGCTGTGTAGTAGTCCCCCTCAGCCCCATTGGTGATTAAAGTGTCTGGCGAGATGTTGTACTTGAGCATTATGTTGGGGTACATTGAGGAGAAGTCTATGACGGCAATGTTCCTGTGCACCCCTGGCTTAGGCTCAAGTACAATAGCCCCCCTGTAGGTTTCATAGGGCCTCTCAACCCTGTTGGGGGCTAATTCACCCATCTTATAGGCCTCGTGCATTATCATCCACTCGACCCTAGCCCCAACGCTGGCTGGGCCAACCTGATCCAGCGGTAAGCCAGACACCGAGGCGAGTTGCATGGCGTAGGGCAGTAGTCTCCTACCCAGCTCAAGGGTGCTCACCACGTCATCCCTGGCGTACTTTATGAGCAAATCACGCTTACCTTCATCATCCCAGTACTGATATACCCTATGGCCAGGTATGTTAACCCTCTCACTCCTCTTCATTATCCCGAAGTACTCCGCCACGTAGTCGAGGCTCTTCCTCTTCACATCGGTCATGTCCTCCACGAAGTTGTAGAGGTCGATGTGGGCCCTGCCTATTATCGACCAATGCCCGTAGACGCTCTGCTCAGGGGGTGTGCCGTACCTGGATAACTGAAGCTTGGCGTTAATGGCATTGGCCCTATTAACCAGGTAGGGCATGTCAAACTTGTTGGAATTGTAGCCGAATACCACATCAGGATCCCATTCATCAACAATGGCGTTGAACTCGTTGAACATATCCCTCTCACTCCTATACCTGTCAAGGGTTAGTAGCTTAACGTCACCCATGTGGTTAGCTAGGGCAATTATTATGACCGGGTCCCTCCTGGGGTCAGGTGTCCCCCTTGGGTTATACACCTCTATGTCAAGGGCCATGTAGCTTAACTTAGGCATCGCCCCGATGCTGAGTGACCTTGGGGGCTCCTCTGTAATGTAGACGTTGCTAACCCTACCCATTTTAACATCAGTGGGCCTAAGGTTGCTGAACATTAGCCAACCGGGCCTAATGTCATTATCAATCATGTACCTTATGTAGAACCTAATGTCAGCCTCCAGCACATCCTTAACGTGCTGGATCGACTTAACCCTATCCCTCAATTCCCTGACCTTCTCAGGTATCGTTACAGTCACCTTAACGGCCTTAATGGGCTTACCAAACATCCTCCTATCCACCACCTCAGCCTTAACCACACCCTGCATCCTCCCGGCAGCCTTAGCCACCTGCTCCTCAAACCCCTCCTCTGGGATCACGTAGAAGTAAGGCCTAAACCCCCTATCCAAGACCACCACCTTCCTTCCATCCTCATCAACCCCAAACATCCTAATCTCCGGTGAATTGCCAACTAACCCGTACGTAATGTCAATCAGGTAAATCCTCTTATCCACACTACTTAAACGCCGAGCCTCTTAATAACCCTTATCGGTGGGTTCCGGTGGCCGTGCTTGGCGTAGTCTTGGCCGCTGGAAAGGGGGAGAGATTGAGACCCCTAACCCTCTACGTGCCCAAGCCCCTAATGCCAATACCAGGCGGTAGATTAGCCATACAGGATGCCATAGATAGGCTACTCCCATTAAGGCCCGTTAGGATTTACATAGTGGCCCACTACATGGCCCATTTAATAAAGGACTCCATTGACCACTTGAATAGGGCCTACGGTGGCTTACTTGAAACGGTAATCCACGATAGGCTTCTTGGGACCGCGGGGCACCTGTACTTCCTCAACGGCATTGTTAATGATGATGACTTGGTGGTGGTGGAGAACGGCGACGTCATAGCTAAGGTTAACATGGCCGATGCTGTTAGTAAGCATGTGTCCAGGGGGCTTGACGTAACAGTGATAGGCTATAGGGCTGGGGTTCAGTTGAGGTATGGCGTACTTAACGTTAATGATGAGGGCTTGGTGGAGTCCTGGATTGAGAAACCAACCATAAACGTCACCATATCCACAGGCAACTACATAATTAAGGGTAGGTTCATCAGGTTGCTTAAGGGTGAGTTCATGGACATGAACGACTACATTAACCTAATCATAAGGGGTGGGGGTAAGGTTGGGGTTTACCTGGCGGACAGTTTCATAGACATCGGCACCGTGGATGATTACCTAAGCCTTTGGTGCCGCAGTGGTGGTGCGGTGGCTGGGTCTCAGTGAGTTTTAATATCCCTGCCGTTATTGACGGCTAGGGCACTCCTCTCATCCTCAAGGTACCACTCCAGCAGATAATTGAACCGGTCCGCAAGGGTCCTGGCGGTCTCATAGGCGCTACGCCACCTCCTACTCACCATAATTATTCTCCAACCCACGTGGACGAGCTCAAGGTCGCTTAACCTACCCGTTACCAGTATCCTAGCCTCCCATGGGTTCATTAATACATAGTAGTGCTTGCTCACAATACTCAAATATTCTAAACCTTTTTAAACACTAGCCTTAATAGTGTTCCTGAGTAGACTAAAAGTTTAAGTGACCTCCCCCTACACTGGACGTGGTTTCTACCTGAAACCTTAATAAACCACTAAACCTAAAGTTTGTCAGCATTAACGTAAGGTTTATAAGCCTATAAACCCCGGGTTTAACCAATGTCACTGCAGGTTACGTTGAGGAGGGCTGAGTCCATTA
>JAPWUH010000012.1 GCA_028275645.1 Caldivirga sp. | reverse complement strand
TTAACGATCCAGAGAAGTTAATTGAACTAAGTGAATTAGCAGATAGGCTTGGCTTTGACTCAATCAGTTTAGGTAACACGATAGCGTTCATAATTTACCTAGGTGAGAGGGGGCTTATCAGTAATGCACCTAAGTGGGGTGACTACGAGGGCATTAGGAAATTGATCTACGACACAGCCTATAGGAGGGGATTAGGTGAACTAGCCGCACTTGGCGTTAGGGGATTAGCCAAGAGACTTAACGTTGAGGACCTAGCCATCCACGTTAAGGGTCTTGAACCAGCTGGCTACGATCCAAGGACCCTTAAGGGCATGATACTGAACTACTCCGTATCGGAGAGGGGGGCTGACCACCTGTGGACGATGGCATATGCACTTGATATAGCTGGGCAGGGTGGTGGTAGGTTCGCCACAGGTGATGAGAAGGTCATGGCTGTTATGGATTATGAGGAGAGGAGCACCCTCTACGACTCAATGCTCCTCTGTAAATTCGGTAGGTACATCTATGACTGGGAGACCATGAAGAACGTCCTCAATGCTGTGACTGGCTTTAACTACACTGTTAGTGAGCTCAAGGAGGTTGCCCAGAGGATTATAGTCATGCACAGGTTCCTTAATGGCACAACCATTGAGCAGGATAGGCTACCACCAAGGTGGCTTAGGGAGCCCGTGGAGTATGAGGGTAGGAGGTATGTGGTCACTGAGGAGGAGTGGCAGGGCATGGTTAAGAGGTATTACCAGTTGAGGGGTTATGATGAAAATGGTGTGCCTAGGCAGGAGACACTGGTTAAGTTAGGCATAATCAATAGTAATTAACCTCACGAGCACCCTCATTAGATGGCTTAGTTAGTATTATCTTAGGCCTTAAACCTGATTTACGAAGCTCCCCCTCGATACCAGCTACATTAGGCTCATCCTTAAAGAAACCGACGATTGATGGCCCAGCTCCACTTAGTATCACGCCAAGGGCGCCATGCCTAATGAGGACCTCCTTAACTATTCCCCAATGGCTATATGCCTTAACCCTGTAGGGCATGGCAACCCTATCATTCTCAATAACCCTCGAGAACAGCGATAAATCACCCTTAAACACCGAGGCAATAAGCTGAGCCACGCTAGCTATGTTGGTGACCACGTCGTCAAGCGTATAACTCTTGGGAAGTATACTCCTCATGTAACCTGTGTTGGGTTTAGAGCCCTCAATGACCACTAACACATATATGCTCGGGAAGTCGAGCCTAGTCACCTGTCTCACGGCTGAGTTAACTATCACCAACCCCCCAAGTAGTGAGGCCGCCACATTATCCATGTGCCTAACCCCAGCTGAAGCCAACTCACCATAGGAGGCAAGCTCCACTAAACCCCACTGGTCAAGGTTAAGATTAAGTAGCTTATCAAGCGCATAGGCTACCGCCGCAGACGTGGCGCCACTACTACCTAGCCCGCTAGCTGGCTTAATGCCCTTGATCACCGTCACCTCAATCCTAGCCTTAACGCCAGCCAGCTCAAGCGCCCTATTAGCGACTAGGTATGCCGAGTTACCGCTGGGCTCGCTGGGTAGCTCCGAGGCGTACTCACCATCATTCCTAATTATGATCCCCTCACCACCACTAACCCTAACCTTGACCACATCCTGTGGTGGTTTTATGGCGAGGGCCAGTGAGTCGAAACCCGGCCCAAGGTTGGCTATTGATGCTGGTGAGGAGACTATTAGCTCCTCAGTACCCAATCTACATCACCCTTAAGCTCCTCCTGCTCGGTGGACACCTTAACTATTAATTCATCAAAATGCTCACTTAAATACCTCCACAGCCTCTCAATCTTACCCCTGAAAACTGGGTCACTTAGGCTATGTGGTATTAAACCAACCCTACTAACACTCCCCCTAACCATAGCCCAGTGGGCCAATGACTGAATACTGTAGCTATCCTTAACGTCACTCCACGTGACCTTTCCACTAAGCCAGTAAACTTCCCTGGCGAAGTTAGTAGCTATAACCCTTAGGAACCTCTCCTCATTACCCCGAATAATACTCATACATTTATCCTTATTGTTAAGTATATTCACCAGCCTAGCTAAGTTAACCCTGCTGAACAGTGTTAGGTTTGTTATTGCGCCTAGGTACCTCTCATCTGATGCGAAAGCCTCACACCTCTCATTAATGTACAGCCACAGTGCCGTGGCTATTGAATCAAGAACCCCCCTCAGGAATCTCTCAATCAACTCCTCATCACTTAACTCCCCATCCCCCCTATTTACTAACCCGGCACTTAACATTTCCTTAAGCTTACCGTAATCCACAATACCTGCAAATACTAACTCACCATTAATGAATATGCTTGGTACAGACCTAACACCCCTTTCAAGGGCTAAGTGGGGATCGATTGATGTGTCGTAAACCTTAACATGCTGTAAGTAACCCCACTGCTTCAGCAGCCTAATCAACGTGTGGCATGTTGAGCACGTTGGATGCACAAACACCTCAACATCCATGGCTGGGATTGATTAAACTCTATATGGTTAATAAGTTTTACTCCGTTTTTACCAGGGCTATACTACATTGAATATTTTATGGTAAATAATTTATATAGATAAATGTATCAAGTGGAATTGAGTGTACAGGTAACAATATAAAGATTTATAGGGTATGTAATAGCTGATCAGATTCATGAAGGTACTCAACGTTAACTTAGACACTGGGGAAATGAAAGTTGATACTGTCGAGGCGCAGGGCCCAGTAACATTGGGTGTTAGGGTGCTTAGTGATCAGAAAACCTGGGATAAGGATCCACTTGACCCAAGTGTACCATTCATAGTGGGCATAGGGCCTTTTGTTGGTGGTAAATTACCGGGTGTCCATAGGGTTATAGCAGTCTTTAAGAGCCCAATGACTAGGACTATTCATGTTGCCGCAATTGGCGGTGTTGCCTATAAGTTCATGGGGTCAGGCATAGATGCCGTGGTGGTGACTGGCCGTGCCAGGGAGCCAACGGCACTATTCATATCAAGTGATGGCGTTAAACTAGAGAAGGTTAACCCAGTGTACTCCTACGGTGGTTATAGTGGAGTCTACGCCTTCACCAAGTACCTCATGGACAAGTACAATGATTTCTTCGTCAAGTACAACGCGAGGGCTATAGTTGTCGGTGAGGCTGCCTTAAGGACGTACAACGGTGCGTTGTTCTCAATAGATGTTGACCCAAGGAAGTCCGCCTTCAAACCCGGTGCCGAGGATACGGCAGCTAGGGGTGGCCCAGGTACCGTAATGGCTAAGGGGCATAACCTGGTCGCCATAGTGGCTGGTGGATCAGCCAAGGCTAGGTACGTTAAGGTTGCAGACATGAACCTAATAAACAAGCTAAGCATGGATGCCTTCAAGAAGCCGTTTATCCAGGTTATGAATGAGAAGACCGTTAAGTATAGGTTTGACCCATCCATGGGGACGGGTGGCACCTTCGGCGTGAATTACCCACACTACAGGGAGCTTTTGCCACTCTTCGGCTATAAGTCAATATACATGCCTAGGGAGCTTAGGGCCAAGCATGTTGAGGAGATAATTAGGCTATTCTGGAAGCCCTTCAACGATGAGGTGTTTGTTAAGAGTAAGTCCTGGTACAACTGCGGCGACTTCGGGTGTTCGGTAGTTTGTAAGAAGGTTTGGAGGGGTAAGAAGGTTGACTATGAGCCGTTCCACGCCGCGGGTCCATTCATAGGCAACTACATATTTGAGGAGGCCGTTAAGCTAGTTGACTTAATAGACCAATACGGCTTTGACGCCATTGAAATGGGGCACGTGGTGGCATGGATCTTCGATTCGATTGAGAATAGACTACTCAAGCCTGAGGAGGTTGGGTTAAGCGACGAACCTGTCTTTGACCCACTTGAATTCAACCCTGAAAAGGACTCACCTAAGAACGCTAAGCTGGCCGGCGAATTAATCAATAACCTGATTAACAAGTCAACGCAAGTCCTATCGATAATAGCTGATAATGGCATTAGGGTTGCCGCCAAGAGACTCAACGAGATGTTCAGGGATAGGGTCAACGCAACCGGTAAGTCGTTCAACGACCTAGTGGTTTACGTTGCATACGGTGAATCAGGCTACATAACCCCGAACTTCTACTGGACCCCTGGTATGGTTGCGCCAATGTATGTCCTTGGTAGGTATTGGACTAACTACGCCAACACATTCATGAAGCCCGAGGACTATGCTAAGTCAGCCCTGGAGAGAGCCATCAACGAGGCCTTAATTGATGATGCAGGTATATGCAGATTCCACAGGGGGTGGGCTGAACCAATGCTGGATAAGATGTACGGCGAATTCACGGGCATGAAGCCTAATAGGGATATTTACAGGCAGATAGCTGAGTACTCCATTAAGGCGAATGCCCAACCAGTGCTTTGGGAGAGTAGGAGGGCTGCCGACGTGGTGTCTACATTAGCCAGAGAGGTTGGATCCAAGGAGTGGAGGTTTGAGGGGTGGAATGACTATGTTGAGTGGTGGAATAGGTATAAGGCCGCCTTAGATAAGATGCTTAACATCGCGTGACGCTTGGTTTAAAATTTAATTGAAGGTTAACCATTTAGATTATTGATTATTAAACGCTGAACTGGCCTCCTCCCACTCATTAATTATCCACGATGGCGTAGCAAGGATGGCCACGTAACCGCCGAAGGTCTTGCTTAACGTTAGGCTTTCCTCAACACTACTCGGTATCACAACCAGCTCTATCTTCCTGCCCCTTAACATTGTGGTTAACCTAAATATCTCATCCTCCCCCACATCCTCACTCACCAGCACCACCTTAGCTATACCCTTCTCAATGGCACTCATCACGTTGTCCCTACCGTAAACTATGTAGTCGGGTTTCTTGACGGCTATGTACATTACCTCCTCCATGAGCTTCTTAGCCCTAACGTACTCCGTCTCCTTAAGCTTATCCTCAGCACCCTTAATGGCCTCAAGGACGCCACTAATGTCGGCGCAGCAGGCAGGTACTATGGCTATTACCTTATCCATGAGCCTACTGTCTAACCCACCCTCCTTAAGGAAATCCTCCTTTGTTGGGCCTGGGCCAGCTACGACTATCCCCTTGAGGTTCGGTATCTGTAGGAATATCTTATTGGCGTCCTCAGCCACGAGCTTATAGAATGTCTCAGCCAGGTGCTCGGTTTGCCTCTTAAACCTCAGTGCTGATTGGCCACCTGCATGGTGCTTGTTGGGTACGAAGAACTCAACCTTATCGACAATCTCCCAGTAACTACCCTTAAGCAGGGCGATAACAGCCTCACCCCTCTCAATAACTATTATGCCGAAGGTTGAGGATGATGCGGATATCATGTCCTCCAGTAGCTCAGTGTGGAAGTGCGTGTCACATACGTACTTGTAGGTGTTGATTTTATACGGGGGAATCACAGCATACATAACCCACTTGTAGCTGCCAGGCTTCTCCATGTGGAAGCCCCCAAACACCGCAAGGCCATTGGGAGGGGCCTTAGCAGTGCCCTTCAGCGCATTTATTATCCTCTCCAAAGCGTCTTGAACATGAGTCCTCGTGGTCTTATCCTTAATATTACTCGCGACGGACCACTCACTCCTAAGCATGTTGAGTACATCGGGTATTGGCCTATCGCCATTAATGTAAAGGGAGATTAACGTTGTTGCATATCCCCTATACCTCTTCAGCAACTGGATCACCACCTTCAACTCTTCACTATCAGTTATTCCAGAGCGTCCACCTAAGACACCATCACCGCCATCATTAATGGGTTTATAAACCTTTCCCCAACACTACCTTTACGTTCTAGGCTGTAAGCTGCGGCAAATTGAGGTAATTAAAGAAATGGTTTATTAAGGTAAGAAATCCTTAACAACAGTATGGGGTTAACCGGTGTAGCTGACTTACCACTGCACGAGGGGCATGTACCACCCTGGTTATTCAATAGGATGACTAAGTTATCTTCATTAATAATTAACCTAATGGTCGATGAATATGGAGTTAGGGGGACGATTAAACTGTTCAGTAACCCCATATTCTTCCAGTCATTTAACAATATAATAGGCATGGATTGGGATTCGTCAGGTAGCACGACCATAACAACCGCAGCCCTTAAGGTGGCTTTAAACTCAATGGACGTTGGAATTAAGGTTGTTGGAGGTAAAGGGGAGTATGCGTTGAAGGTCCCTGATGAGATAAGGAGACTTGAGGGTAAGTTCAACATAAACCCAAATGAATTAATAAAAGCGTCAAGGCTTGTGGCTAAGGTTGATAACGTCGCCCTACAGGATGGGCATAGGCTGTACCACCATGCCATGATCATTGGTGAGGATGGTACATGGGCGATTGTTCAACAGGGGTTAAACCCAAAAACCAGGTACGCCAGGAGGTATCACTGGTGGATGGAGACTAGTTTCATTAACAATCCGCATGAGGGCATTGTTGGGGTGAAGGGTAATAGTGCCCTCAACATGGTGAGCAGTGTTAGTGAAAAGGCACGGTCAACAATAATCGACATCGTTAACCAAGACTTAAACAAGGTGAGTAGAGACCTAGCTACAGTTAAGGCCATCATTAGGAATCGTGGTAATAAATCAATACTAAGCTACATAAATGACGAGGGTAAAGATTGGGAACCAGCTTACTATAACCCGAGGCTAAGCGTAATCATCAACAGAGGGTTAAGCATTAATGAAGATGCCCTAAGGAGGGCCAGGGGGACTTACGACTTCAAGGACTTACTGCTCACCAATGGCCTAGGCCCAAGCACAATGCTAGCCCTAGCCCTAATAGCACAACTAATCTACGAAGCCCCAGTTGACTGGAACGATCCAGCTAACCTTGATCCAAGGAGGTTCACCTTCGCCTTGGGTGGTAAGGATGGTTCACCATACCCAATCAACAGGGAGGTTTACGACGCAGTCATAGACATATTAAGCAGGCTGGTGGATAGCGTTAAGAGGGATGGGGGCCTAAAGCCATACCTAAGGTACCTAGCTAGGGTTGCTAAAAGGCTTAACCTACCTGTTGATCTGGTTAAACCAACTTAGTTAGTTTTTAAATCACGCAACCTTATATATCCTATCCTTCTCGTCGTAAAGTAGCACTATTGGGGATGGGTTAAACAGCGGTATTACTATGGTTTTCTTTACTTCGCCTAGTACTGATGCCTCATTTACCTTATCGCTAATGCTGCCTCCGCCATTTAACTGGGTTCTCATGGCCCCTAGTTTACCACTTATAGTTCTTATTGACCCCCTTATGCTCATTCTTCTCACCTCGGGTGCATCATCCAGGTTAGGGTTTATATAGCTTATTGGTTTATTAGGTGGATCCTATAAATATACCCCAACAATAAATATAAACTATATAGATTTAAGCTATGCTCTTCAGCACCATGTTAAGCTCGTTAAAGCTTCTCATACCTAATCACATCAACCCCCAGTAGCCTTGAGAACGCCGACACCTCATTAACGTGGTTACCGGGGACAATGACGTGGTGGTTAGCTGGTGCATGGTTAAGTATGATTGAGGTATTGAAGTTAACCTTAACCTCTGCCTGCGTCCTGCAGGCATTCATACCAAGGCTACCCGACCTCACTAATTCACCTGTGAACACAAATACCCTGCTGAAGTCCTGCGAAACAGAAACCGCCGTCACTGTGTTGGCGTTTATTTCAGCCGTTATCGAGTATGGGTTACCGGATTCGAAGTGCGTCACTACCCTGGCGGACTTAACCATGTTTAACGCTATTGTGCAGTGCGACATACGCACTAAATTCCCCTCAACATCGTTAATGTTGGCTATCCACCCGCTATACCCGGTTAACGGGTGAAGCAGCATCATTAGGAACAGTGACCTTAAGTCGTATTCACACGCCGTGAGCTTACCCTCCTCGTTAAGCTTAGCCAACGCTAGGCATGGGGTTACCCCATGCTTTATTAGGTATGGGAAGCAGTTTAACGCTAAGGCATCATAGACCTTAAACATGTTAAGCAATGCAACGTAAACCTTACCCACGTTAATCAACTTATCTAAGGGTACCTCGAAGACGAGTCTATCAAGTACGTCGTCTATGAATGCCTTAGCCTCATCAACCTTAACGTTATTCACGAGATTCTCAAAGGTATTCATTGGTATGGCGTCAACCCTTGCATTAAACCTTTCCTCAAAGGATTTCCCAATAGGACCCTTGTCATTTACGCCAACCAACGCTACCCTTGAGCCCTTAATCCGCAACACGGCATCGATCGCGTTGACGATTTTCTTTAAATCACTTAAATTACTCAAGTGATACACCGATACATTGACCCCCTTACCCTCAAGCATCGACCTGGCTGATAAGGCTGAGGCTAGGCTATTGTTAGATGGGTAAGATAACAACACCGTATTTTTGATTTTATTAGCGTCAACAAAGCGGTCAATCATCCTGCTAACACCCCCAGAAAGTACTAGTAGAATTGGCGTTGAGTCGCCTACGTTAACGTTGCTGGCTTCATCCTCACTATAAACCACCATATCCACACCACTAGGTATACTAACCCTACCTCTATGTAGCGGTGAGGCAAAGGCTATTACCTTTACCTTACCCATGGTTTACCGGTTCAGCCTAGTTTAATTAAACTATCCCTACTCAAACTCTATTGTTGCAGGCGGCTTAGGTGTCACGTCAAACCCAATTGAACTCACAGAGTCATTTTTAGCCAACTCCCTAGCCACCTTGGTTAAAATGCCCCTACTGAGCTTAGGTACGTCAGCTGTCATGTAGTCTGACGTTGTGACGGCCCTAATGGTGACGAAGAATTTGCCTCCCTTAGCCCCTCCATCACCCAACTCATATATAACGTGCGTTACATCTGTGCCATAGGTTAACCTGGGGTATAGGTTGAATGCGTCACTCCACTTGTTCAATTCACCACTAACAACCGCAATGCGGCCGTACTCCCTTGAATCACCCTTAACCCCAGTACCCTTAACCTTAAAGGTTTCCACGGTTAAGCCGCGTCCAAGGTCCTTAACCCTCTTATTCAACTCCTCATCGTAAACCCTCTCATCCTCCCAGGCAGCGGCGAACCATTGGCTTAAACCAAGGTTGTTAAGGCCCTCTTCAACAATTTTAGTTGACCACTTAACAACATTAAGCTTCTCCATCGTTAACAAGCCCACCGCCCTTATGCTTAAACCTGGGCCTGGGAATGGCTGCCTATTGACTATGCTGGCTGGCACACCGAGGAACCTCGCCAAGGCCCTAACCTGATCCTTATAAAGCTCCTTAAGGGGTTCAAGTAGCTTAAAGCCGTAAACCTTATCCGTTTCAATGCCTATCTGCGCTAACACGTTGTGCTGGGTTTTTATCCCACCAACTGTCTCTATCCAATCTGGGGCTATGGTTCCTTGAACAAGCCAATCGCAACCATTATCCTTAACTAACTTAGATAAGGCGCTGTAGAAGGTACTCCTGAACCTCACCCTCTTCTCCTCAGCGTCTGATAAACCCATCATTGCAGTGTAGAACTCCTCCTTAACGTCAATCAGCCTTATGGGCAATAGCCCCCTTAAGCTCTCAGTAACCTCAGTAGGTTCATTAATCCTCATGAAACCTGTATCGAATAAAACAGGTATTAGCCTATCATTAATCGCAAGCCTAGTTATCACGGCACTAGTGGTGCTGTCCACGCCACCGCTAACGGCGGCTATGGCGCACCTTATTTCCAGTCTCCTAATTTCGTTAATTACTGCCTTAGTGAATTCCTCAGGGATAAACATAAGCCTACCTTGTAGGTTTTTATTTAAACTTTACGTTTACTTAGAGGTAAATATTTTAATTTTTTACATTAAATAATTTCATTGATAATTCTGGGTCTTAGCGGCATAATTCAGCGAAATTCCTCAATATTACGTCACCGAATTGGGTATGCTTAACCTCAGGGTGGAACTGAACGCCGTACCTCATAATCCTCTCATTAGCCATTGCCTGAACCCTAACGGTACTGCTATGGGCTAGTACAGTGAATCCTGCTGGCTCCCTCTCCACACTTACATTGTGGCTTTCCCATGCCGTGAATTCCCTATCAACACCTCTGAGTATCGTATCCTCATCATCAATGGTTACCCTAACACCTCCGAATTCCGGCTTGTTACTGGTTAACACTCCCCCATACTCATACGCCATCAGTTGATGGCCAAGGCATATGCCTAATACTGGCCCTGGGAACTCAAGCACATACCTCGGTGCGTTGCCTAGTCTTGGTAAATCAGCAGGTATGTTCCATGAACCACCACTTACTATTAAGCAGTCAAATTCCCTTGTAATAATGTCCAGCGGCTCAATGCTGCTAATCAACCTAGCCGTGAAGCCCATGTCCTCGAGTCTACGTTTAATCAAATGATTATACTGTCCACCGAAGTTAACCACACCTATAGTCACCATATTCCATACTTGATTAGACAATTTATTGTTCAATTATTTAAGCCTAACGCGCTGGGGTGGTTAATTGCTGAGTTGGATGCCCCATAACCATTGATATTACCTGATTCGGCTTATTGTAAAACAGTTCAACTATCTTAGCCACCCTATCGAACTCCTTAATGTTGTTATCGACCATCCACCTGACTATGGCAGCCCTAGTCTTAATATCATCAATAACGTCACTCGGCTTGACGCCCCTCTCCTCGGCAATATCCCTAACTAGTATGCTCCTCTCCAGGTAGGCCTCATGCCTATCCACCGTGGGGTTCCATTTAAACACGGTTATGAATTCAATGTTACCATTGTTAAGCACAGGTTCGCTAACCTCAATAACCCTCCTCACAACCCTCTCACGGCCACCCTTCATCACCCTAACCCTCTTAATCATGATGAAGATGTTCATTGATGGTATGTAGGTTAAGGGTATGTTCATGGGTGGGCTTAGCAGCCTATTTTTAGCCGCCTCAAAGCTCTCGGCATGCATGGTGGATATACCCCCATGGCCTGTTGCAACCGCTTGGAAGAGAACATAGGCCTCCTCGCCCCTAACCTCACCGACTATTAGGTAATCTGGCCTCATCCTTAGTGTTGCCTTAACTAGGTCAAACATTGTTATCTCAGCTGTTTTCTGAGGCCCAAAGGATAACCTGGGCACTAGCCTAATCCAGTTTTGATGTGGCAGTTTAATCTCTGGAACTTCCTCAACGGTTATAATCTTCATGTTTGGCCTAATGAAGGTGGCCATGGCGTTTAGGAAGGTCGTCTTCCCCGCGCCTGTAACCCCCAGAACCAGGAATGACTTGTGGTGGTCCATCATAGTCCAGAAGTAGCCGGCTATCTCAGGGCTTATCATGCCGTTGATGACCAGTTCAGTGAAGGTGAATGGATTCGACCTGAACTTCCTTATGGTGAAGGTGGACCCACCCGGCGAAACCTCACGCCTGTAGGTTACCGCTATCCTTGACCCATCCGGCAATTGGGCGTCCACGATAGGTGTCGCCACGGATACATGCCTATCAGCCATGTGTACTAGTTTAACAACTAAGTCATCTATAGCCTCATCGCTCATGGGTATGATGTTGGTGGGTATGCTCTCGTAATCCCTATGGTAAACGTAGATGGGTTTCCCAACGCCATCAGCTGAAATATCCTCAATATTCTCATCCCTCATTAATGGGTCGATTGGGCCAAAGCCCAGTAGGTCACGCTCAAGGTAATAGGCCAGCGTTGACTGCGCGCTGGGTGATAACCTAAGGTACCTCCTGTACCTGCGCACCACCTCCCTAACCTTATTGGCTAAGAATTGCTTAACCATGCCCATGTTTGTTATGTTTTCAGGTGGGGGCAATTCATCCATCACTAATCTCAGCAATTCGCCGTAAATCCTCCTTTCACTAGGTGTTAGGGAGACCTCATCGACGTAATACATTATTGAACCTGTCTCCGTATTCTCCATTATGTTGGCGTATGCGTAGGGTTCATTTAACGGGTACCTCTCAATCAACCTATACTGTCCCTTAACATCAATTATCCTCTCAAAACCAAGGCTAACGCTAGACATATTACACTAATGTATAGAGCTAGAGTATTAATATTTTACTGTCCTACTTAGAGGACACTAAGAATACATGAGGCATCTCCCGAATTAAACCAGTGAACCACTAATCATGTAGAGGGTTTCGCCTAAGGGATAAAGATCTCACAATGTGTATTGCTGAAATAACTTAATTAACTGAGGGGGTGGTTAGGCTATTGGAACTTGAATGAGCGGGGAGGGTGTTAAGGTTAGGGTACTTGCGTTATCGACAACGGCAGTGTCGCTACTGGCCAATTTAACATTCTCCCTACTCGTAACCAGGAAGCTTGAGACCTCCTCACTGGGGGTCCTTAATATCGTCAATGGCGCCGTGATAACGGGCTTAATAATGCAAACCATAGTGTCCTTCATGGCTTCCAGGGTTACTGCTAGGGATGGTAAACCAAGTATTCACATGCTAACCCTATACCTATTGTCAGGCCTATTGGGGTCCCTTATAGCGCTACTCTACGTTACTGGGGTTTCGTGGAGGTTTAGGCAAATTTACCTTGAGGTGGCTTACCTAACAGTGGCCTTAACCTTCGCCAGTTACCTACAGGGCTACGTAAACAGCATCCTCACGGTTATTGATAGGGTTAAGCTCCAGTGGGCGGGTCTTGTGACGGCAGTTGTTAAGTTAGTATCCATAGTTTACATAATGTACAGCGGGTGGAGCCTGTTCTCAGTCCTAGTCTCATCAGTGGCCATAACCCTCTCTGCAGCTGCCTACGGCCTCACATTCATCATAGGTAAACTAAGCAACATAGGCACACTGGGTAAGTACCTCAGGGAAACCCTGGCGGCTTCATGGGTACCGTTGATTGGGTATGGTGCAGGTAACCTAAGGAGCATGGACTCCATGATAATAGGTTACGTTGGTGGAGTATTTGATAACGCCATGTGGCAGATTCTAACAGTTCAAGGTAAGGCGTTAGGTTTAGCCTCGGGTATTATCAACGTAACCTATGGTGAATTGCTAAGCGGTAAGGAGCTTGAGAGGAGGTTTTACGTAGACTTCCTGATCCTAACGAACGTAACCATAATGCTCTCCCTATTCATAATACTCTACGAACCGTACATCGTCTACTTCCTTAGGCCGCAAGACTACTCATTCATACAGTACTTAAGGGTACCGGTGATCTTGCTGGCAGTGTCAACGTTGATCTCGATTATTAACCAGTATTATTCATGGGTTATGCAGGGTGTGGATAGGGTTGACTTCAACGGTGAGGTGACGTTTAGGACATACGTGGGTAGCCTAGTCTTCCACGCCCACTTCGCCGAGTTCATACTAACGGTAGTGTATGTGGCGTCAATATACCCACTAATAGAGTTATCCAGCGCCATCAGGTTACCATCCCCAGTAATCACTGGTGTATTACTAGCCTCAATATTATCCACGGTGGTCAGCCTAATATATAGGTTTACGCACTTGAGGGCTAGGCACCCATTAAACATTAGGGCTAGGTTAATTATCATTGACGTGGTGGCGCCGGCCATAGCCGCATCCGTGCTAATCTACGTGGAATCCGCACTAATGTTATCAGCATACCCACCCGTTAAAGGGGCTGTCGCTGAATTAATCAGAATTACCGCTGGGGCAGTATTAACATCGGTGACTTACCTAGCAGCGGCTTTGACCTGCTCCAGCAACTTAAGGTCGTTACTAATTACGTTAATTAAGTATATTGCAGGTGCTGCTTTGAGGACCACCAACAGCCCAAGGGTCTAACTTCTTCGTAGTTGCATTATTATTTTACGCTTTCATGTTATGCACTTGTTGGGATCTCCCCCTTCATGACGCTGTGCCCTTTATATTGCATCAGACCCAGGTTTCGAAGCCTTAATAGCGCTATGGGTTAATAGCCCCTAGTAAACCTTCCACACTGGGTAGCGGCAAGGTGAAGGAAGGCATTTAATTAACGCCGCATCCTCAGGAAAGACCAACCCCATAGGCGACACAGGGAGAAGCAGGGAGTAATAGAACTGGGTAATCACGTTAAAGCCGAATCCTGATACTTAACCCTCCCACATTTATGCGCAGTACATTAAGTATTATGGTTGCTTAGGGAAAGGTTTTTAAGAGGCTTAAAAAGCATTATATGAGATTAAAATGCCGAAGGAGCCCGTGTACAGGATAGAAAATATAGTGGCCACCGTAAACCTCGGGGTTGACCTAGACCTTGAAAGGCTTGCTGAGGTTTTACCCGCCGCTGAGTATAACCCTGACCAATTCCCAGGCTTAATATTAAGATTCCAGAGACCTAAGATTTCAGCATTAATATTTAGGACTGGTAAAATGGTTTGCACGGGTGCTAAGAGTGAGGAGGAGTTGAGGAGGGCCGTTAAGTACCTGGTTAAGACCCTTAATCAGCGTGGAGCCCAAATTCAAAGCGACCCTGAGATACAGGTCCAAAACATAGTTGCCTCAGGTAACCTACACGCTGATGTTAACATTGAGAAGGCGGCATTACTACTGGAGAACTCCATGTATGAGCCTGAGCAGTTCCCAGGCCTAATATACAGGATGAATGACCCTAAGGTGGTTATCCTCGTGTTCAGTTCAGGTAAGATAGTGTGCACTGGAGCTAAGAAAGAGACTGACGTGTCGGTGGCTGTGCGTAAACTCTACGACAAGTTAAAGGAGATAGAGGCGCTGTATGTTGTTGAGGAGGAACAGCAGTATGAGGAGGCTTAAATGACGTGCATAAGGGGTAATGTATACGCCACACTAGACTGGAGGAAGGCGATCGGCAGCCTATCTAGCCATAACTTAATCTATGAAATTGAGGACTCTGAGTTGGAGGAGACTTACCCTATGATTAAGGGTAGGAGAATAATGCTAAGAACCAGTGGTAAGTTCATAGTAAACCAGTGGAGGTTAATAAATAATGTTGCCCATAATGCTGAATGGGTTCTAATCAGGCTCATGGATCAGTCACCAAGTCTCCTTAAGGCTTTAAGCAACTCCCTTAGATCCGCTAATGTGTCGTATGTAGTTAGACCTAGCACATATTTAATTGCACACGACTATATTAACAGTGACCTTTACCTGGAGCCTACCAGGGATGAAGCTTCGTCGATGGTTCACGTGGTTTTAAGGGGCATTAAGTCGATAAATCTATACATACCCGAGCAGGGCAACCTAGACGAATACTTAATATACAACATACCCATGGACAACGTGAGGAATGTGATATTCGGTAACGTTGAGCTTGCATCAAGGTTTATTGCCGTTAATAGTGTCTTTTGCCGTGGTGGTAAGGTTAACTGCGAGTGTTCAGACCCAGTGGACTGTGCCTTAAACTGCCCAGGCATGGACTTATCCATCTACATCCCGATTAGGTAAGTTACCTCACATGTTGATTCACCGATCCTGGTTTTATGGAGTTAGGTTTATTTAGGACTAAATCCTCGGTCTAAATTATGTTAGCCGCATCTAATAAAATAGCTGCAGTAATTGATAAATCCAGAAGATTAATTTGGAGTATTCTTGGGCCAGGTTGGCTTGTTATGCTGGCTGATGTCGATGCACCAAGCATACTAACGGCAATGCAGAGTGGTTACTCCCTAGGCTACCTAATGGTACCATGGCTAATTCTACTAACAATACCGCTTTACCTAGTCCAAGAATTAACCATAAGGTTAGCCATCGGTAGTGGTAAGGGGTTAGGTGAGGTTATTAAGGATGTTTACGGTAAATGGATTGCATTAGCATCACTAGTGCTGATGATGGCAATAGATGGGGCTGCGTACGTTGGTGAATACGCATCAATAGCAGCAGTGGGCAGGTTATTCGGCATACCGGTTGCCGCATCAATATTAGCTGTCCTAGCCTTTCACACAGTAATTATAATGCCTAGTGGGTCATATAAGAGGGTTGAGAATATCCTCCTGGCTACATCAACTTTTATACTGGTTTACCTGGCAGCATTCTTCATAATAGGTATTAATCCCCATGCCCTATATCAATCACTAACCCAGATGATTAACCCCAGGCTGTATAGTAATGAGGACTATATACTACTCCTATCAGCCAACGTAGGTGCCGTAATAATGCCATGGATGCTTTACTACCAGGGCTCAGCCATAGTGGACAAGGGCTTGAAACCACAGCACTACACCCATGAGAGATTTGAAACCGCCGTTGGCTCCGTGGTTAGTGAAGCCTTAATGGTTGCAGGGGTCGTGGTAGGTCTCGCCCTCAGGATTAATAATGGTGACGTATATGGCTTTCAATCAGCGTTAATGTCAATAAAAATGATTATGGGAGCCACCTGGCTATACGTAGCCTCAGTGGGTATGGTAGCCGCTGCCCTATTGGCAATATTCGTGA
>JAPWUH010000011.1 GCA_028275645.1 Caldivirga sp. | reverse complement strand
CTTCGCATTAAGGGGCTTGAAGGTTGGGATCCTTGACGCCGACATATATGGCCCCACTATACCTAAGCTGTTTGGCCTAGTGGGTAGCCCACTTTACTATGATGATAAGAGGGATTTGATAATACCAGCCAATGGGCCATTAAACATTAAAATCGTTTCAATAGACTTCTTACTCCCAAGTGAGGACACGGCCGTGATCTGGAGGGGAGTATTAGTCGGTAAAGCCATTGAGGACTTTCTATCCAAGGTTGACTGGGGTAACCTTGATGTAATGCTCATTGACCTACCACCCGGCACAGGCGATGCACCATTAACCGTAGCCCAAACCCTGAGCGGTCAATTAACAGGTAGCATAATTGTATCTGCGCCGGGTGATGTTTCAGGTAGGATTGTTAAAAGAGCCATTGACTTCTCTAAGAAGGTTAAGGTGCCTGTTATTGGTGTAATTGAGAACATGTGCTGCTTCACATGCCCGGACACGGGCAAGACCTATTACATATTCGGTGAACCTGAGGGAAAACGCATAGCTGAGGCGGCTAATGTACCATTCTTAGGCGAGATACCGCTGGATCCACGTATAAGCGAGGCTAATAACCAAGGCATCCCATTCCTACTTAAGTATCCTGACATTGAGGCATCGAAAAGGGTGCTAGCGGTGGTTGATGAACTTATAGGCAGGCTTAAGGATAAGTTAACTGGACAGGCGGTAAAGAGGGAGATAAGGTTGATGAAACTGCCTGGGGAGGAGGAAGAGGAAAGCGGTGAGGAAAACAGAACCAGTTCCGGTTAAAACGACTTAATCTAGGCTAAATGCAGCAAAGCTCATAAACCTACTAATGAGTATTATTGTTTAAGTCTAGCATTTAAGTAATTTTTAATTATGTAGTATGCCTCATCACTAATGTCGACGTATACTGAATTTGACATGCCCGATAACGTGTTCATTAGACTTGTAAGGTCAATATTTAGATGCTCAGCCTCCACTTCGGTTTTCCTTTCAATTGCAGTTGCGTTAAGCTTACTTAATACGTCGGCCACATTACTTAGCGACTTGGCATCCATTAATGATGGTTCAAGGTTAATGTTCATTAATATGGTTGCCAGGCCGTTGAATGGGTCTATGTACGCCAATGCATCACCACTGGTTAAACTCTCAACTACTCTACTTATCCTCATCACATTCTCTGCGTATACCCTGTACATTTTCATGTAACCATTCATTAGGCTTGCCGTATCTGCAATCACTACGTCCACGTCACCAATCCTAAGAACCCTGTCACTGCCCTTAATCAGCATTTTCTCACCATGCCTAATCCTCGTAATTAACTTAATTACTGTATTAACTACCCCCTGGTCGATGCTAAGCGGCTCAACATTGATTGCTTCATACAGTCTCTCAACCTCCAATCTATAATCACGTAATTGACTAACTTTACTTATTACTGGTAGCATTACTGGGCACCAGTAGTATTCTTGTTGGTAGGCCTAGTGGCTCAATTGCGGCTACCTTAACGTTTTCATTAATAACCCTATTTAAGTCGTAACTAACCAATGAATACACCTTCTCCTGAAGATTGGCAAGTTCAAGTATGAGTCTTAGTGCGCCTGCCATTTGCTCCTCATCACTACCATTAACTATGTAGATTTCATTACCCTCAAACCTAAGTACACTTGGTGAACTAGGGTTTACATTAACCTTCGCTAACCTTGAACTTACCTTGGTTGATAACTCCCTTAACCTTATGATTCTATCGTTAAGCGCCTTAACATAGTCCTTAATTTCAGTCTCTATAAAAGCTACCACACTTGTATTACTGAGTTTGATTTTTAAACATTAACCTGACTTCCGTCTGATGATAAATGAACTCGGTAGGATGATTGCGGATTCGAGGAGCATAACATTAGTAACCCACAGGAGCCCCGACTTGGATTCACTCGTATCGGCACTTCTATTTAGGGATTACTTGAATGACTTGGATAAACCAAGTTGCCTAACCTACCACGGTAAAGTGGATAAGGAGACTAGGCAGGTACTTGAGAGACTGGGCATTGAACCACCCAGTAGCCAGGGGTGCGGCTGCGGGGACTTAACAATAATGTTTGACGTTGCGAACAGGAGTCAGCTTGGAGTTGAGGTTTGCGTCGGAGGTAGGTTAGTGGTGTTTGATCACCATGAGGTTAGGGGATTTAGGGGTGACCTAGAGTTCATAGACCCCACCTCACCGTCAACGGTTGAACTCGTCGTCAACGTTTTGAGGGAGCTTGGCTACAGGCCAAGTGACCTGATGGCTAAGTTGGCATTAATAGCTATAGTGAACGAGACAAATAGGTTCAGTAGGGCCACCCAGAGGACCTTCGAAACGGTGGCCTGGCTCCTAGGCATAGGTTCAATAAACTACGGTGATGTCTTAGCCATACTTGCCAGGGAGCTTGATGAATCAGCTAAGATAGCGTTAATCAAGGGTTCGATAAGGATGGTGCCTTACAGGGTTAGGTCAATGATAGTTTGCATGACTAACGTGAACGCGTATGAAGGTTTAGTGGCCAGTAGGCTACTTGAACTGGGGTGTGATGCCGCATTCGTAGTCTCCGACCACGGCGATGAACTCAGGGTGGTGGCACGCTCAAGGAACTTCGACGTGGCGGTGGTGTTAAGCGAATTGGCTAATCAGCTAAACGGCGAGGGTGGTGGCCATTCAGGGGCTGGCGTGCTTGTAACTAGGGTTAAGCAGCCTTACACTAAGATTCTTAACCTACTGATTAAGGTTATTGAAGATAAGCTTGGTGAAAGGCCTAGGGAGATTAAGTGAACATATTAAGCCTGGCGCGTTTAATTAATATGCCTTCACTGACCCCACTTTATCTTAACTTTTATTTCACCTTTCTCCTTACGGTTAAGCACCTGGACTACCTCCTTTTCATCATTAACATCAACGACCCTGGTTATCAACCTACTAACAACCCCAGGCCAGGTTGCCTTCCACTGTGCTAGGTGTGCTAGGGCCTGTTGGAAGTGGGGCTTCTGGCCATTTATCAGCCCAACTATTACATTTGACTTATATATGAACCTCTGTATGACTTCATTGCTCAGTGTTAATGCTCCCTCTGATGGAAAACCGAATAGGCCGAGAACCCCATTGGGCTTAAGCATCTCAACCTCATGCCCTATTAATGAAGCTGATGCCCCAGTGGTATCCACCACCAGGTCGAAGCCCATCTGCTTAAGCCTATCTAAACCCTCAACGGAGTAATTAATGTACGTTATACCAGCCTCCTCAGTTATCTTAGCCTCATTCTCCAATGGATCCCTCCTATTAGCCACGTAGACCTCAAAACCCAAGGTCCTTAGTAGGAGTGACATGAGTATACCTGTTGAACCTGAACCAAAAACTATGGCCCTCCTGCAGTTGTACGTCCCATCGTCACACGTCCAAATGAACCTCCTCTGAATGTTGAGTATCTCCTCAACGGACTTCTCCAAGTCTGAGAGGGGTTGGGCCAGGATGGCTATGTCAGCTATACCGGGGGGTACCTTAACCAGGTACTTTGGGTCGTCATAAAAGTACTCAACCATGAAGCCATCCATACCCACCATACCGGCCTCGACGAATTCATTAGCCTCGCAGAAGTCTGGCCTACCAACCAGGCAGTTGAGGCATTTACCATGGTAACTCCTCCTGTTAATAGGCATGACTAAGTCACCTGGCTTGAACCTTGGGTCCTTAGACTCCTCAACAACACCCAACGCCTCATGGCCCAACACTAGCCAATCCTTACCCTCAGGGGGCCTTGCAGTGGCCAATTCACCCCTCACAATCTCCCTATCCGAGCCGCATATGCCATTCTCAATTATCCTTACTTTGACGGTACCTGAGCCATGCCTAATGGCTTGGCTTAGATCCCTAAACTCAACCCCAGGTTTGGGAGGTTTGACAACGATAGCCCTCATTACTCATGCATAGTTTTACTTGTTTAAAAGCTTAATGTACATGCTGCAGTGACTAAGTACCATACATAAGGTACCGTTACTAAACTATAATCAATGCTTTAGAAGGGGGAATACGTAACCGCTTACCTGTAAATTTCAGTGAGCTTAAGGATTAAGTCCCACTGCCTGTCAACACCGGCCTTAATCTCCTCGATATCCTCCTTTGTTAGGTGGCTGAACCTGCCTTGAAGCTTAAGGTATTCCTCAATGGGTTTACGCCTACCCTTATCCTTATAGGGTATGCTGGGTGGACTAATTGTTAACTTGCCTTGGTTATACTCCCAAAGTATCCACATGCCGGTCTCCACTGCTAGCCTAGCCACCCTCACCGTGTAGTTGTCAGGGAATTTCCAACCGGGTGGGCATGGTGCATGCAGGTGTATGAACTTGAAACCCCTAATTGAAGCTGCCCTCCGAACCTTATCTATGAAGTCCATTGGGTAGGCTATGCTGGCTGTGGCCACGTAAGG
Organism: Caldivirga sp.; assembly: GCA_028275645.1. GTDB lineage: Archaea > Thermoproteota > Thermoprotei > Thermoproteales > Thermocladiaceae > Caldivirga. The sequence continues at coordinate 11,923 of JAPWUH010000011.1, read as the reverse complement.
CACGTTATGCATAATCATTATCAAGGACACGTCCTTCCTACCCTCAGTCTTCCCCCTGGGTGATGTTGTGGTCCAGGCCTTTGGGGGAGTTGTACCGCTGGCCTGAATGCCCGTATTCATGTAGGCTTCATTATCAGCTAGAATGTATATTATATCCTCATTTCTATACGCTGCCCCGCTCAGGGATGCAAAGCCAATATCGGCTGATGCACCATCACCAGCCCACACAACAACAGGCCCATCAACACCCCTAATCCTAAGAGCCCTCCTTAACCCACTGGCCACAGCGGGGCTTGAGGCAAATGGCACATGCATGGTTGGCACTGTGAAGGCTGTATATGGAGCGGTACCAGGTATTACGCTTGAGCAACCGGCAGGTATTACCATTGCAAACTTGCCGTCGAGGGCCATGGCCAGGTACCTCATGCCTAGTTGAAGTGGGCAACCGGGGCAGGCCGCGGTACCTGGCATTATTAATTTGGTTCTGCCGTACTTATGTAATTCATTTATAGTGACCATTGTTAATCACCCCCATTAACACTGGGTATGTACCACCACTTCCTAACCCTGAGGTAACCATCACGCTCAACATCGTTTATGAAGTTAACGATTACGTCACGGAAGTCGCTGGGTGATACGTCAACGCCACCTAACCCAGCTATAACACCTTTAAACGACACATTACTCGGCACTAAGCCCATTAATTCACCTGCTAGCACGCCTCCGAAGCCTGCTGAGTAATCCCTATCAAAGACCACAATCCCCCTAACCCCATTGATGTATGTTGCCAGTTCCTCATCCGGGAATGGCCTAATGTACCTGATTCTAATTAACCCAACGGGATATCCGCCATCCCTCAGTTCATCTACGGCAACCTTTGCATCCCCACTCCACGCACCCATGGTGACAGCTACGTATTTTGCATCACTGCACCTGTAACATTCAACCAATGGTTCATAGTACCTCCCCGTTAGTTTGCCGTATTCACTATAGACTTCATGAAGTACATTCTTGGCCTTATCCATTGCCTCATCCATATATGCCCTATGTAATTCGTGGTACACGTCCATCCTGGGCAGGTTACCTAGTGTTACTGGTTCACCACCAGGTTCAATGACGTAGGGTACCTTGGGGTTTCTTGGTGGGAGCCAGGAGTCAACATCCTCCTGGCTCGGTATGTAAAGTGGTTCAATTGTGTGGCTAAGTATGAAGCCGTCTAGTCCAATTGCCACTGGCAGTAGCACCCTCTCGTCTTCACTTAGTTTAAAGGCAGTTAAGGTCATGTCGAAGACCTCCTGTACATCCGACGCCATACCTATGATCCACCCACTATCTCTAATCGCCAATATGTCCGTGTGCTCATCGTGAATGTTCCAGGGTGGTCCAAGAGTCCTCGTAACAACGGCCATAACCAAGGGTAGTCTTGAGGCTGCTGCCCACCACAGCATTTCATACATGTAGAATAGGCCGTGGCTTGAGGTTGCGGTGAAGGCCCTAGCCCCTGCTGCCGCCGCCCCATAGACGGAGGCTAATGCTGAGAACTCGCTTTCAACTCTAATGAAGTCGGCCTTCAATTCACCCCTCTCAACCATTTCACTCAGCCTCTCAACTATGAGGGTTTGGGGTGTTATCGGGTATGCCGATATGACGTTAACCCTGGCCAGCTTAACGGCCTCGGCCACGGCGTGGTCACCAACCATGATTCTCCTAATCCCCCTGCTTGACACTTGGCTCTGGTTAATCACCTAAATCACCCCCTCCTTAACCATCGTTATCGCCCTAACTGGGCATACATCTGAACATATCCCACAACCCTTACAGTAGTCGTAATCCACGGCAACAGTCTTATCCTCAAGCCAGTCAATGGCGTTCTCTGGGCAGTAGAGCCAGCACAGACCGCACTTAATGCATTTTTCAGCATCAATAACAGGCCTATGAACCCTCCACGTGCCTGTCTTACCACCGGCACCCATCATCGGCTTCGACAGTATGTACTTAACGTACTTACTGCTCACGCTACTCATGGCTATTCACTCTTAACCATGCTGTACCCCATCTTAACCGCCTCAACATTCAACTTAACGTAGTCACCTCTACCTATTAATTCACCCAGTGAGGAAATGAGCGAGTTAAGCGTAACTATACCCGTAACCTTAACTAAGGCACCTAGCATGGGGGTACTTACTATGTGCCAACCAGCCATGACTAAGCCCAGCTTCTCGCTTATTTCAGTTGCGTCGACCCAATATACCCTGTAACCCAGTTTGACCGGGTTAGGCGAATTGATAATCAGTACCGAGTCTGAGCCCTTCAGTAGGCTACTTAGATCAACTAGGTTTATCAAATCAGGTGAGAGCACTAGGAGGATGTCAGCTCTCTTAACCCCACTATGCATGGTAATGGGTACGTCTGATATCCTCGCATAGGACTTTACAATAGCCCCCCTCCTCTCGGCGCCAAATTCAGGTATTGCCTGCCCCCACTTACCATCCTTAACCGCCGCCGACACTATTATCCTAGCTGCAGTTACCCCACCCTGCCCACCCCTACCTAATATTATCAAGTCCCTCGTATTGCTAATTACCGTACGCATACCTACCGTGAGGCTTGTTAACTAAGTTTTATAAATCTTTCTCACAAATTAATATAACCAAATATATAATATATAGTAGTAAATAGTACCCAAGGCCATTGAGGTTAGCTTTAAAAAGGCTAATCAGTGAAGGTGATTATGGAGTACGTATACGCGGCATTACTACTGCACTACGCCAAGCAACCAATAACGGAGGATAACGTAACGAAGGTGCTTCAGTCAGTTGGGATACAGGTTGATGAGGTTAAGGTTAAGGCCCTTGTATCAGCGGTTAAGGAGGTTAACATCGATGAAGCCATAAAGTCCGCTGTTGCCTTACCGGCCGCAGCACCAGCCACCGCTCCACAGCAGGCGGCGCCACAACAGGCAGCTGAGGCCAAGCCGGCTGAGGCTAAGGCGGAGGAGAAGAAGGCTGAGGAGAAGAAGGAGGAGGAGACCCTCGAAAGCCTCGCATCACTATTCGGCTAAGGTCAAAATTGAAAGGGGTTATCTTCAAACCCAGTACCATTAACCCATTTTTAATCCTTATCATTCTCATCCCATGTTATTAATGGGAAAAGCTTAAAAAATGAGTATCGATAATGCAAGGGCATAGCCCCGGTAGCTCAGCCTGGTGGAGCGCCTCACTGGTAATGAGGAGGTCCCGGGTTCGAATCCCGGCCGGGGCTCCAGCCTCATTTTTAAGGTTACGACAGACGCCCAGTGTCTAAACTAGTGGTGGTGCCTCAATTTAAGCGATTAAGCTATTTAAACCAGCATCATACGCATAACCTGACCCCATTTGAACTGTGTCGTAGTGGTGGATTCCAGGGAGTACGTAACAGGGCAGGCAGTCATTAAGGCTATTAAGGGGCTTGGATGCGAGGTTGTCGTCTCCACCTTAGCTGTGGGTGACTACGTGATCTCAAGTGATGTGGCAGTTGAACGGAAGAGGGCCATGGATTTCATAAACTCGATAATCGATGGGAGACTCTTCCAGCAGGCAAGTGAACTGGTTGAGGCCTACCAGGAGCCGTACGTGGTAATCGAAGGTGACCTATGGGAGGCCATCGGGGTTAGGGGTATTAGTGAGAATTCCGTTATGGGTGCCTTGGTCAAGTTGGCCAGGGGTGGGGTTAGGCTCCTGTGGAGTAGGGATGAGGAGGGCACCGCCTACCTGCTCTACTCACTATCAACATCATCACGCGGCTTGGTTAAAGTCATGGGTAGTAAGAGGAAGGCGAGTTCAATAAGGGATGCGCAGATTTCACTCCTATCATCGCTACCTGGAATAGGGGTTAAGAGGGCAATTAAACTACTTAAGATATACGGCACACCGCTTAACGCACTGGTTAACTTCAGGCAGTGGCGCTTTAAGGTAAGTGGGCTTACGCCATCAAATGTGGCGTTGATTAGGAGGATCCTTGAAACCAAGTTTAACGATGAAGACCAGGATCAGCAGGGGGACGCCACACTGGGTTGGTGAAGTAGGTTTAGGGCTTAATAAACTATGGCATTAGGACCCATTCACTTAACGTAAACATAGTACCTATGCTCCCTTAGAGGACCCTTAACCACCCCGGACTCAATGGGTTTGTACCCAGGTATCTCGAAGTCGTGTGAAATAACCCTTGACCCCCTCCTCAATGTACTGAACAGTATTGGCGCAAGTTCTCTATTCACGTCAGTGCCAAGGTATAGGTAAACTATGTCGGCTATGGAGTAGTTAAACTTGAATATGTCACCCCAGACAACATACACCCTACCATAAAGCCTCTCCTCATTAATCCTCTCCAGGCACCTCTTAACCAGTAGTGGATCCTTTTCTATGCCTAAACCTACTAGGTTGAATTGCTTCGCAGCTGCAATAACCACGTTGCACTCGCCTGCGCCTGCATCAACAATAACCTCACCTGGCCGTGGGTTAACCCTCCTAATTATATCAATGGCCACGCTAGTTGGTGTTGGTACGTACGGTACCCTAATGGGTATGCTCATGATAGGTTAATGCACTTGAATATCCTTACAACAGCCTTAACGTCATCAGCGCTTACCGTTTTTCTACCGGCATGCTTAGCCAGTTCAATGCTCTTAACCGACACCTCATAGGCAACGTTCTCGAGGACGTCCCTTAGCGCTATGATTGCGTCCTCACCAACCCTCTCCGCCCCTGCCTTCTTAAATATCCTCTCTATGGGGGCTAGTGGTATTTCCGGCATTAGAATCTCTGCGCAGCCACCAATATAAACTTTACTCTTAGATTTGGAATTTTCCTCTTTTCAACCATGATTTATAATTGCTTGTTAACGTGAATTGTCGTAAATATTAATGTTAATTATTAGGCAACTAGGTCCTCAAGCCTGTACGTTATGGTCCTGAACCTATATTTAAACACGTAGAAAACCCTACCGCAGTTATTGCACCTGCAAAGCATGACACTGATCAGGGATCCTCTGCTATCCCTCCTATTAACTGGTTGAATAAGGACCCAGTCAGTTAAGCCGCAGTATGGGCAAACTATCCTCTGCTCAGTCTCGCTAGGAATACCCATTAATCACCTAGGCTTAATTTACGTTAAAAACCTTTCCACGCCGATATACTTCCCACAGTGATTACATGGTGGTTATCCTGCTGATGGCCTCCAACCCTAGAATGGTAGGGCTGTGGATGTTGCCTGGCCTAAGGTTAAAACTAGTCCTTCACCTCCTGTTCCTCGCTCTTAACCTTTTCCTTAACTATGAGTGATAACAGGCCGCTTGATATTATGTTCGTAAATATTATAACCATGAAGGTGACCAGAAACACGTAGGTTGAATATGGGTTATAGCCCATGTCTAGGAAAATGCTGGCCAATACAGCCGCTGTTAAGCCCCTTGGGGCTAGGGCAAAGAGCAATGTTGAGAATCTACTATCCTTCACAATGGAGTAAACCTCAATGTACCTAATTGCCAGGAGGACACCAGTAATAGCCATGGCTAGTATGGCGTAGTATAGTGAGATTATTGATATCATGCCTATTAAGACGTAGAAGAACGTCCTGACTAGGAATTCGAGTTCACCCTCAACAATATTAAGCCTCTCCTCATCGATGTTTAACCTTAAACCAAAGTACTCGCTTATCACGTCATGATTCCCTATTATCACTGCGAATATTAGGACAGCAACCACGGCCGCGCCGCCGAGTAGGTCAACCACGCCATATAGTAGGAAGGCGATGCCTATCGTAACCACGTAGGCCTTTGTGCTCCTAATCCAACTCAGGGCCAGTAACCATAGTATGCCTGTGATTAGGCCTAGGAACACGGCTATGCTGAAGTACGATATGACGTACCTGGTGTAGGATAGGGCCGAGAACTGGCCTGTTAGTAGTATTGTGAGTAGGTAGAAGAGCAGTATGGAGACTACCGAGTTGAACGTCGCCTCAACCACAATGGTGTTGTACATTGAGTCACTTATGGATAACCTGGTGGCTACTGGTATTATCACCGTTGTGGTTGTTTCACCGAGTATAGCACCAAGTATTGCACCGTAGACCAGTGGCCAACCTAAGAAGGAATTCATCACAACGGCCAATAACGCCGAGGGCATTACAACGTCAAGCACCGCGAGCGCTAAGCCAAGGCCACTGGACGAGATGGGTGTCCTGAAGCTTATCCTACGGCCACCATCAAACATAATCATCACTAGGGCTATGTCGCCGAATAATGGGGCTAAGTCCCTAAGTAACGCAACGTACTTCGTAGGCACGACATGACTCACGGGCACGAGTAATAGCCCAATTAACATTAGTATTACAGCCTCAGGTATTCTGGTTAACCTGAATAGGTAATCGCCAACATAACCTATTAATATGACTAAGGCTAGCGTTATTAAGATGCCATCAGTACTTATCATAGTTCACTTTTAACAGTGGAGAGTCTAATAAACCTAGTCTCCATAATTGGGCATATTAATGATTAACAAGCCTAACTTAGCCCATTGATATGTCAGATTACCCTTGGTCTTACTGGCTCAATTAGGGTACCTGATTTTTAAATGCTGTATCCGCCGACCACTTAGGTGCATTAGGTATGGGTGAGGATATTGAAGCCATAAGGGGTAGTTTAAGCAGGCTACTGATGGGTAAAAGGGTTATGCTTGTGATGACCGGCAGCATTTCAATATATAAGGTTCCTGATGTTGCCAGGGGGCTGATTAGGCATGGAGCTTACGTGTCCGTGCTCATGAGTAGGACAGCGGCTAAACTACTAAGCCCAATGGTCATGCAATGGGCCACTGGGCATAGGCCGTTGGTCAGGTTAAGTGGCTATGCTGAGCATGTGAGGGAGTGTGCAGGTGCTGATGCGTTAGTGGCCGTTCCTGCCACGGCGAACCTAATAAGTAAGTTAGCCAATGGCATCACTGACAACGCACCATTACTGTGCCTAGCAGTTGCGCTAGGGGCAGGTAAACCAATCATGGTTGTCCCAGCGATGAACATCAGCATGTGGAATAACCCAGTTGTTCAGGACAATGTTAGCAGGCTTAGGGCCCTTGGGGTCAAGGTGCTTGACCCCATTGTGGAGGAGGGTAAGGCTAAGTTACCACTTGTTGAGGAAATCGTTGAATCAACCATAGATCTACTGGCGCCTAGGGATATGAGCGGGTTAAGCGTATTGGTTACCTCAGGGCCAACTAGGGAGCACGTCGATGACGTCAAGTACATTACCACGCCCAGTAGTGGGTTAACAGGTTACTTCATAGCTAGGGAGGCCGCGGCCAGGGGGGCCAATGTCTTCGTGGTCTCTGGACCGGTTGACATAAAGTACCCCAGTAATGTTAATGTCATTAAGGTGACGAGCGTTGTTGAAATGCATGAGACTGTTCTGAGGATACTTAGGAACAGCCGCATTGACATAGCCATATTTGCAGCGGCACCACTCGACTTCTACGTTAAGGAGAGGGTTACTGGGAAGTTAGACAGCGACCTAGACGCAGTCAACATAACCCTAGTGAGGGCTCCTAAAATAGTTAACGATGCTAAGAGGGAGTCAAGGAGCACCATTGTGGTTGGTTATAAAGCAGAGGTTAACGTTGATGAGAAGAGCCTTATCGAGAGGACGCTGAGTAGGATGAGAAATGGAGCCTGGGACATGGCAATAGCCCATAGGGTGGGGCCTGGGATTGGCTTTGGCACATTAACAGACTCATACATAATAATCGAACCGGATGGAACCTTCACTAAGGTTGGGCCACTTCATAAGAGAGAGTTAGCCAGGATAATCCTAGATAAGTCGATACAATTACTACGAAGACGTACGAGGACATAAAAGGCATGACATAGGTTAAGTGAATAAAGAGAAATAGTTTTGACCCTTATTAAACCCTCAGTTTTTAGCCACTTAGCCCCAAATCAACATAACTATTTCACTAGTTCAAGCCATGTTACTTGGCCTTATGGTTAGGAACTACATAGGCGTAGGGTTTACAAGACCTGGTAAGATACTGATAGGTGCATCATCAGTATTCTTAATGGGGAGTATACTCATGGCCATAACATACTATGGCTGGATGATGATGGGCATAGGGCCCTCTGCATTACCTGTACTGGCGATAATGATTATGAATCTGATTGGGATAACTATGCTGTATTTAACCTCTAGGCTTTAAACATCGTACGCTTAAAAGTATCCTCGCAGTATCCTCAGCAACCTCAACCTTATTTAAAGCCTCAGGTAGGGAGTAACCCACAGCCACAACCCCATGGTTCCTAAGCACCACCAAGTCTGCGCCATCCTTAATTCTAGCTGAGACTTCATCGGCTAATTCCTGGGTTCCCGGTTCAATGAAGTCTACTTCATCAACCCTGCGTATGTATGACCTAGTCTCACTAACGCTGTTAAGGTCAAGTCTCAGCCCTGCTAGGTAAAGCGCTATTACCGATGGCGCATGAGCATGGAACACTGCCAGGTAATTACTAACCCTGTATATGGCTAGGTGCATCCTCCACTCTGTTGATGGCTTCCTGGAGCCTTCAAGAACGTTACCGTCTAATGAAAGCTTAACCAAATCCCCCTCACTTAACTCAGTCTTAGGGACCCCACTTGGGGTTATTAGCACGTAGTCCCCAACTTTAATGCTAGCGTTTCCTCCCATTAAAGTGTTCAAACCCCTAATATACGACTCCATGAAGTACCTTACCAACTCACCCCTATGATCCATGTTAAAGCCTATGTTCAGTATCATTAATTAACCTTTCCAGCCAGTCAACCTAGATTGATTGGGGTGGTAGCTTTAACTTAAACCTATACTCATTGTACTTCGCCACCAGTGACACAAGCCAGTTATCCAAGTTGCCTGGGTCCTGTGGGTAATTTAGGTAAATTCCCTTCACTTCATTCATGTACCTCAACGCCAGTGATAACTTCCTAGCCACGTCAGGTACCTTAAGTAGCCTTAGGGCTATGGTCAGCTTCCTGAGGCCGCTTAGGTTTAAGTCACCCTTCTCAGATATCTCCAACACCTCCTCCTCGGTTAGTATCCTAGCCCTCAATCCCCTGTTCAACTGGTCATCACTTAAGGTTTGGAGCATTAGCCTAAACACGTCCAACTGGGCTTGCTTAATGCCGTATGCCCTTAGGTAATCCACATTGTACCTCCACAGCCCCCTCTCGGATACGTCACCCCTCTCCAACGCCTCAATGATGGCCTTTGAGGCTAGTTCCGATGATAGCAATGCTGGGCCTAAGCCACCCCCGTGAACTGGGTTAACGGCCACTGCGGCATCACCTACTGCGACTATCCCAGGACCAACCATGCTTGGTAGGGGCCTCCTCGTGGGTACTATACCACCGCCTGCGTGAAGAACCCTCCTACCCCTAGCGTATCCTGACTTAGCAAGGTACTTATCGTAGTTAACCCTAGGGTTAAGGCCCATTTCCTTAACCAACTTACCCCATATGCCCAAGCCAATGTTAACGGTCCTCTCTGACTTCGGGAAGAACCACCAGTAGCCTCCTGGCGATATTACACCACTTAGGTATATTCTTATGTTCTGCGGGTTTTCAATCTCGTAATCCACCTCAATAATCTCCCTATACGCATATGATGCGTCCTCGGGCAGTAGTGGTTCGCTTATTCTGTACTGTGGGGGTAGCTTAGTCCTTACAACACCAGTGGCGCCTGAGGCGTCGACGGTAACCTTAGCCCTTAACTCTACCTGTGTACCATCACTCCTATTAGCCTTAACACCCTTAACGAAGCCGCCCTCGAGTATTGGCGCCGTCACGGTATGCCTATCCAACACATCGACCCCACTATTGTTGGCGATGTTGATTAGCCATTGGGCCCACTCACCAATATCGAGGCCATAACCCCTGCCTGCAACGAAGTACCTAATGCTTAAATCTGGGCTATACAGCTCAGCCCCACTGTACCTAATCATGAAGACCTTATTATTTATGCTCAGCCCTGATGCCTCAAGCCTCTTAATGTGGTGCTCGCCGATTGCATCCCCAGTTACCTTAAAAACCTCCTCAACCTTCTTGCGCTCAACTAGGGCGACGTTTAAACCCTGCCTGGCCATTAGGTAAGCGGCGTATGAACCAGCCGTGCCTGCACCAACAACCACCACATCATATGTCTCATTCATTGAGCTAGTTCACATGCAGGCATTTTTAAACATTAATCCACTACATCAACTCTTTGAAACGGTATCAACAACTTTAAATTGACGTTTACCCAAGGTTAATGAGGCTTAAAGGTGTATGTGCTTGAATTATTCATGATCAACTTATGATGCGTGTTGCTTATCTCAGGCCCGGGTTTTCATCATGCACCTCAGTTCATCCCGTCCACTTCATTATCTATGGTGCTCACAGGGTGCTTTAAAAACGATACACCACAGTGGTTATTTTTACAATGTACTTTTTACAACTATTCCTCTATGTTAACTAGGTTAACGATGTCCTCTGGGCTATGCGTCATGAGGAGTTTCCAGAATTCTCCACCCTTCCTTATTCCGTACACCTTACCCCTGGCACTCCTCTTAATAACCTCCATGTAACCCCTCTCCACGAGCTGCTCAAGGAAGTTCCTTATCACCACCCCATCAGCCCTCGTAACCCTGCCCACTGTGTTTATTTCCTGGGCTATCTTACTGGGTCTGACCGTTATCAGGTTTCCCTTGGAGGAGGATGCGTACTCCTTAAGCTTGGCTACCACGTTCACCTTCATGTGCATTGCCTTATTGTGAACCGTAACCTTCATCTTGGTCTCTCGTACCAATTTAACACTGGCCATAGGGTAACCCAAATCTTTAAGCCCTTATAGCGGTTGAGTAACAGTACTCCGATGGGAACTCGAACATCAGTGTCACGTTACATGTACTTGACTGTTCAGGTTAAAAAGGTACCCTAACTGTAACTGGGTGAATGCGCGCATACAGTAGGCTACTTGAGTCGTTGGTAAGGCTCGGCTCAATAGACATGCACGACGTGTTGAATTCCATTAACCTAGTGATTAGTGAATTCAGGAGGGAATTCCTATACGCCATATACACGTGGAACGCTGAAACAAACGTTGAGGTTTACTTCAGGAGGTTCAGTATACAGGTATTAGATAGCTCACTTAAGATCCAGGGTGATGGAAGGGGGGTTGATGAGGTGAGTAGATTCATACTAAGGAATACTTTGATTGGTGATGGGAAGAGGGTTGTCATGCTATTTAGGGATGAGGGAGATGAGTACGTTAAGGTGCCGACCAAGCCTGAATTTGCAATAACCGTTAACCCAGCTGTCTCCTTCATAATATCATCAATATTGACCCTGGTCATATTCCTACTACTGACTAAATATGGCATAGCCCCAACTATAATATCAATAATAGCCCAAGTGGTGGCTGTTAACCTACTTTACACCTACCTATCATTCATGCGCATGGTTAAGGTTAGAGTCGATGGTTCAAGGATTATTAGGGTAACCGTAACTCTACCCACCAATACCCCTGAGGATACACTATTTAGGCTCATATCCTACGCATCATCGTTGAGGAGGATTAGGAGGGAGGAGTTAACACAGGTTACAGCAATCCTAAGGGCTATAGGCGGCTCAACACAGGTAAACGTTAAGGTTGATTACATAACAATACCATCTATAAGCGGTGTTAAGATATACCTGGTTCCATCACCAGACTGTAACGCCGTCTCAATGAACCTGCTGGATAAGTTCATAGTGATGGGTACTAAACTGGTGGCGTGCCTTAACCAAGGTGAACTTGAGGCCGTCATTAACCATGAACTTGGGCATATAGTACACTTGGACACTTACAAGTCACTAATAGCATCAATAATCTACTCACTAGCATCAGCCATAA
>JAPWUH010000010.1 GCA_028275645.1 Caldivirga sp. | reverse complement strand
GTTTGTTCCATTTATCACCCTGTACTTGCCATAAATTGAGTCGTTTATGAACTCAATCTTGGCGTTGGCCACGTCCTTATTCCAAAGCCCTGGATCACCACTGTCCCAGGCGGATTCAACAATCCTCCTCCACAGCTCACCTGCATTAACCCTCCTCCAAAGCTTAACCTCACCCCTCTCAGCCCTGTTAACGCAGTCCTCGTAGCACTTCACGAATTCACTACCCCAGGTCTCGTAGAGGCATCTGCATTCCCTTGGGTTGAGTAGGTAGACGTCCTCGTTGTTAAGGACCTTCTGCATGAAGTAGTCGTCTATAGTTACGCTTATGTTGAAGTTCTGGAGTTGAACATCCTTAAGCTGACCAGACTTGGACGAGATGAACTTCTCTATGTCCGGGTGCCACCAGAAGAGCATACCCATTTGGGCACCCCTCCTCTTACCACCCTGCTTAATCACGTCGACTATTGTGTCGAAGAGCCTCATGAATGATAATGGGCCTGAGGCCACACCACTGGTTGACTTAACCACATCCCCCTCAGGCCTTAATTGGCCAAACTGGTAACCAACCCCAGCACCCGCCTGGAAGAGTAATGCGGCCAGCTTGGCGGCGTCCATTATTCCGAAGAAGCAGTTTGGATCATCCCTATTGCTGTCCTTGCTTAAACAGTCATCCACCGGTATCACGAAGCATGCTGATAATTCACCTAGCTTAGTCAGCGAGTTGAACATTGTTGGTGAGTTTGGTAGGAACTTGAGTTGACTGGTTATGTCGTAAAACCTCCTAACCCACTCCATTGGGTCGTTGCCGTACTTAACCTCACTGTAGGCCACACCCATGGCTATCCTCAACCACATGTACTGAGGCGCCTCGAAGAATGAGCCATCGAGTCTCCTGAGCAGGTAGCGGCTCATAAGGGTCCTAACTCCGTTGTAGGTCAGCATCAGGTCCCTTGATGGGTCTATTAATGAGGCTAATTCGCCAATGCGCCCTTCATATACCTTAACCGCCTCGGGGTTCCACAGGCCCTGTCTCAACCCTTGATTGAACCAATCAGCAAAACCCCTCCTATAGGCCTCTGTTAGGCTTACTGAGCCCTCATTAATAGCCTTAACCATGTCCTTGCCCCAAACCTGCTTATAGATGCTGAAGAGTAGGTAATTCCTAGCTGCGTCATGCCACCTAAAGTCCTCGCTTATCAGGTTCAGCATCACCAATTGTGCCATGTCGGATATTTCACTGGAGTAAACCTCACCCTTACCCTTAACCTGGGCAATAACCTCCTGGAGTACGTAATCCGGGTCTGGGGCACCTGCAAGCCTTAGACTGTTGAGTAGCTTATCTGGGTTAAACCCCTCCCTCAAGCCACTCCTCTTAATGACCGTTGTCATGGCTCCCTCTCTTACTACTTTCACTTTCTGTTCCATATTACGGTAACACCCTAATAAACCCTTCCCAGCTCAATAATAAGAGGGGCTCAGTTAAATTATCCAGCAGTGAACAGCCGGCTTCAACCGTATTACCTACTGTTCCCATTGTTATGTATCTGTTAACAATTGTTTTATATGTTCCGATAGGTGACTTAAAGTTTTCTCTAACTCCCCATGCAGAGACTGGGTTCATTGGTAGGATAATTATCCTACTTTTAAATACCTCACCACTAAATTAAAAACAAAACACACAACCTCTACATGGTGTCCACTGGCCTTACTGATAAGGTCAGGGTTAGGGAGCTTTACGAGAGGATGGGGGTTGGTTACCTTGAGCTTTACCTTAGGGATAGTGTTGAGGGTTACCTAAGTATTGTTGATGGTGTTGGTATTAGGGGTGTTAGAGTTATTGACGTTGGGTGTGGCCTTGGCATTGGGGCTGGGTTGCTCTCCGGTTTAGCAGGCCAGTACGTTTGCGTGGATTTCGCATGCAGCATCCTTCAATACCCAGCTAGGCTACCCAATGTCGACGTCCTATGCTCTGACGGCTCCATGCTGCCTATTAGAGACTTAGCATTTAAGGTGGCTATACTGCTTAACGTCGTTAATGCCGATATCGATGGTCCACAATTGATTAATGAGGCCCGTAGGGTTAGTGAACTTGTGCTTGCCAAGTCACCTAGGAACATTGATAACGAGTTAATAAGTAGCCTACTTGAGGGTGCTAATGCTTTTAAGCAATACTAGGCGGCTTAGCCGTGGTTGACGTATTAAGTGAACTTCATGAGAGGTACGGGGAGTTGATCAATAGGGCCCTTGAGAGGTACCTTACCATTGGGGTTGACCCATCCTTTAAGGAGGCCGTGGTTTACCAAGTCTCAACGGGTGGTAAGAGGATTAGGCCACTCATGGTCATTGAGGCCTCCCTGGCCTGCGGGGGTAGCGTCGACTCCTCCCTACCCTACGCAGCCATAGTTGAGTTGATACACAACTACTCGCTCATATACGATGATATAATTGATGAGGCTGATTTGAGGAGGAATATGCCCACTGTTAGGAAGAAGTACGGTGACTACGCTGCGATACTAATAGGCATATGGTACAGGGAGGCTATTGAGGAGGCTATACTTGAAACAAAGGACCCGAGGGTGGTGGCTAAGGTAGTTGCAGATACCATAAAGGCCATTGACGAGGGGGAGAGGCTGGACATATTGATGGAGTATTCAGGTAGGAGGGACCCCTACTTCATCGAGAACAGGCTTGTTAAGGAGATTAAGCCAAGTCTAAGGGAACTCTACATAAAGATGATATCCCTTAAGACGGCTGCGCTCTTCAAAACATCCATGTGGCTTGGGGGATTTTCAGGCAACTGCAGTGGTGAGCAGCTGGAGGCGTTAAGCAACTTTGGGTATAATGTGGGTGTGGCCTTCCAGATAATAGACGATGTACTTGACATATTCGGCGACCTGAGGAAGTTCGGTAAGGAGATTGGTAAGGATATTAAGGAGCATAAGGTGGGTAACATAGTGATACTGCTCTCGCTCCTCGAAGGCGGCAACGCCAGTAAGCTACTCAGCATCCTCTCTAAGCCAAGGCCAACCCAGGAGGATGTTAAGGAGGCGGTGGAGGTTATATCATCAACAAGGGCTAGGGATGAGGCCATCAAGATGGCTAACGAGTACATGGACAAGGCATTAAGTGAGCTAGGTAAGATCCCAAGCAATGAGCACACCAGGAAGCTTGAGGAGTTGGCTAAATTCATAGTGTACAGGGAGTATTAAACATAAAAAAGAAAGAGATTTTAGATTTTGATAAACAATGCAGCATTATTTATTAAATTAATGGTGACCTTTACCGCTACCACCATTACCACTATTACTGCCTCTACCCTGGCCCTTACCATGGGTTGGCTTGGAGTGTTCGCCACCCTTACCATGTCCATGGAGTGCCTTATACTCCTCAACCCACTTCTTAGCTTCCTCATGAATCTGCTTGGCTAGGTTGTGGATGGACTCCTTAACACTGCTAAGAATCTTCAATGCGCCGGCGTAGTTACCGGCCTTAATCAACTCCCCAGCCAGCTTAGTCTGGTTTATTAAGCCCTTTAACTCATTAACCAGGGTTTGGTTGCCTGTCTCATTAGCAATCCTGAGGGCAATCACCAAAGTCCTATTAAGTACCCTCAACTCAGCCTCAGCCTTGGCGAGCTCGGTCACGTTCAGGTGCCTCTCCCTAGCGTAACTCCTAACCACCGTGCTCCACGCCCCCTGCTCAATGTGCATTGCCTCAACGGCATCCTTAAGCGCGGTGAAGCATAGGCCCTTGCTCAACGATTCATTAGCCTCCCTGGTTAGGTTAAGGGCTTCGTTTAAAGTCTTATTAACTACCCTAAGCTCACCCGTGAGGTTGGCTATCTGCATAACCCTCTGGTAGAAGAATAGGCTAAGCTCCACGTGAACCCTGGCCGCGGTGCAAGTGGCGTTCTGGGCCATTGAGGCATTGGCGGCAGTGAACGGTGCTGCGGTAGTGTTAGTTGTTATAGTAGTGGTAGTGGTGTTTGTAACCCCAGTGGCCAGTGGGTGTATTGGTATAGCTCCCAACACCGCAGCAAGCCCTATGGCTAGGGCCAGTATGGCTACGTTAACTGGGTTCATGAGTTAACCTTACCTAGCTAGGATTTAAAGGATCATGTTCCGGAACCTCGGTTCCACGACTTGAAATGGCTTGACTCTAGGGCTGAAACTAGGTGAAATCAAACCCTGTTTTTCTCGGTATGTTTAAATCCGCGTCTGAGGTCTAGTTCTGGTGAGTACTGACTACATAGTTTTCAGGAGTGTTGGGGAGTTCACCAGGTTCGTTGAGAGCATGGTTAAGGGGTTAACTGAGGCTGAGTTGGTCATTAAGGGGGCAGTGTCTAGGGGGGACTTCATCAATGCGATTGACGTTGAATCCATGGTTAACGTTGCCTTAGATCCCAGGGACTTACTTAACATTATACGTGAAGTTAAGGACGCATACAAAAGGATCCTTAAGTCAATACCCAGTGAGCTTAAGGATGCTGAACTGGTCGTGGTCCTGGAGATCATGGGTAATAAGCCCGCTAAGGCATATATAATACCCTTAAATTTAAGGCAAGCCGCTGAGACTAGGTTTAGTAGGCCTGCTTCTGCCTCTTAGATGGCTGAATCATGTATATGGGTATCTTAAACCCACTTCCGTAGAAGTAGACCAGCAGTATTCTAGATATAGCCCTTAGCCCGAGCATCAGGACCGTTGGCTTAACACCCAGTTCCCTGGCCGCTGAGCTCCAGGTCCTTGACTGGAAGACCTTGGCTATGATGCCCTTTTCAATAATCTCAGGTAGCCTTGAATCACCCCTGCTAATCACCATGAAGTACGCCTTAAAGAGCTCCATTAAGGCATCAACCGTGTTCTCATACGTCATCGGGCCCCAGGCATAGGCCACAAGCCTATTGAATTGGCCACCTGTTAAACTTGGTTCATGACCCCTCTCAACGGGTTCCTCGCCCATAAGTAGCATTAGGGCAACGTCGGGCTCCAGGTTGACGTAGGGCCCACTCAGGCTGTTAATTAGCCTAATCCTGAATTCCCTATTAGCATAGCTCACAGCCTTCCTGGCAGCCTCACTTATGGGTTTAACCATTAGTACGCTGTACTCCCCACTTACCGGGTTCCTTTCCGGGCTTATGTGTATTGGTAAGTAGCCGTTCTTAACCCAGAACCTCAGTAGTTGAGGGTTGACGCCAAAGCCAACCCCAACCCAATCTAGCCCCCTGGCCCTTGCCTCATCCTCAAGCATCCTGAGGGCCGTTGAACCAAGGCCCCTATCCTGCAGCTCTGGGTGTGTTGCTATCCTAACGATCCTCCAACCCCTCAACTTGGCGAATTCAGGCATCTTCCAGTACTTAACCATCCTGTCGGGTATTATGTTGCCCGGTGGCTTGAAGCCAAGCACCATGTTATTTACCGTCTCCTCATCTAAACCACCCTCCTCGGCCAGCTCAATGGAGACAACCACCTTACCGTTCTCCAGGGTAAGGGCCCTAACCGTGTGGTGGGGTGCATCCATCATCATGCCTAGGTCGTCTGGCTCATTCCTGTAGTGGGCTTGGACGTATATGCCGAAGAACTGCCTCAGGGTCTCCTCATCCTTGAGGAAGAGTTCCTCGATGTTTGGTACGACGTACTTAACCCTTCCCTCACTGACCAGTTTAATGTCGTTCTCATCCACGTGGGCTGGTTCAGCGTCTAGGAGGAAGGCGTTGAATAACCACCTTTCGATTGGGTCACCCCTCGCGTACCTTATAGGCTCCTCCATCTCGTACTCGAGGACCTTAACCCCCCTCCTACTCTTAAGGTACTTGAGGAACCTCACGCTGAAGCCCCTGCCAGCACCCTCATAGCCGTGTATTGTGGTTGAGTAAACAACCCTATTGAACTTACCGTGTATGCCGTATAACACAGGGAGGGGCATCATGGCCGCTTCATCAACTAGGACTAGGTCAATGGGCCTCTGGAGGGATAGGAGTGGGTAGGGCCTGTAGTAATCTATGTAAATCCCCTTAGTTGATAACCCAGTAACCCTACCCCCAGACTCGGAGACCTCAACATCGTAGTCAAGGCTCTCAAGGCCCCTCCTGGCGAACTCCATGAGGGTCTCCACGTTGTCGGGGCTCTCCGCTGTGACTACTATCCTAGCCACGCCACGTCTCCTCCTTAACCTATGCCCTATGAGGGCTGCGGCAAGCCCCACAGCCGCTGACTTACCCCTACCCCTGTCGGCTATCACCACGGCATTGACCTTACCCCTCTCGTTTATCATACCCTCAATCATGGATATTACGTTTACCTGGTCCTGGGTCTTGGCCAACCTATAGACCTCAATGGCCTTACCCTTAACGTCAGGTAGCTTAACCTGGCCTTGAGCATGCTCAACGGCGTTGATGGGTTGGGGTGGTTTAATGAAGGTGGAGTCGTCAACGTTGTATATCGCTATCCCCTCACCCTTCATGAGGCTATCCCAGAACCTAACCTTAAGGTACTGTCTAACCTCCTCAGGCTTATGTGGTGGTGTTATTAACTTGGTTTGGAACTTTGTGATTACCCTGAGCCACCTATCCATAGGCGGCATCATGACTACGTAAATCCCCCCACCCCTAACCACGCTACCCACCCTACCTACGTCATTCGGCTTCAGGTCGTTGAATAGGTCAATAACCGCGTAGTCTAGGGTTTGGCCGAGGAGTAACTTAGTGTCCTTGAATGGGGTTGGCTTAAACTCAACATTACCCATGCCCTCCTTGAAGAACTTCAACCTCTCCCTAGCATCATCGTATTCAGGTTGGTATAGGTATATGCCGTTACCCATGTTCGCTATACCTATGAAGAACCTGGTTAACTCGGCTGCGGATTTTGCAACAGACTCGTTACTGGACCCAACCAGGACAACCATCCTCCTGTGGTTAGCCTTAATACCACTCCTAATGAAATCCTCAAGGCTCTTAACCCACTCAACCACTACTAGCCCCCTTGGCGTTAAGCTTTAAACCTTCATGCAGACCACATGGTTAGGTCTCTGCAATACGCATTAATGTGGAGGTGGCTTAAACTTTAAGTCGTCGTCAAGTAGCTTTTTTAAGAAATAGTTTATTAAAGTCCACGCATATTTAATATAGGTGCCTGGGGTGGATAGCTGCAGGGACGACCCAAAGCCGGTTAAGCGGCTCCCCCTATTCACGGACTGCAGGGAGGTTGATGGTGAGGTAGCGTGCCCCGGTGATAGTGGCTACAGTACCATTCCGGTCTTCGGTAAGACTACTAGGCTTAGGAAGGACTCCCCGGCGATAATGTTAATGGGTTGCCTGGACGAGTTGGTCAATCTGGCTAATGGCATAAGGCTAAGCATTAGTAAGGTCTCTGACATAGCGGCCATGGTCATGGCGTTGTCCATGCAGTTGAACGCCTACCTGGTTCAGGGTACCCAGGAGAGGCTCAGTAAGGTTAAGATAGTGGAGACCCTACTTGAAACTAGGATAAGCGAGCTTTGCTCATCCTACAGTGGTGACGTGGGTTGGGTAGTGGCTGATACACCCGAAGCCCAGGCCATGGATGGAGTTAGGGTTAAGCTTAGGGAGTGCGGTAGGGTGGCATCATCAATGCTTGATAAGTACCCCCAGGCGGACAACATAATAAAGGTTCTCAACCACGCCGATAAGCTAATTGCCCAATCCCTCTACTGCCTAGGCGGCAAGGTGTATAAGTCCATTGACGACGTGACCGGCGCCCTACTCTCCAAGGCCATAAGTAATAACATTTAAAACAAGGCCCCTCAAGGCTTGCTAATGCAACAACCCAATAGGGAGTGTGTAGCAGATTACGTGATAATTGACGTGTGCAGTAATGGCGAGGACTCTGTTAAGAAGATTCTAGGTTCAGCGGTGACAAACGCCAGGAGGGGGCCTGGCAGGGTTTTTCAAATAGCCATACTATGCCCCCAGGTAAACTACACCAAGTACCTCCTTAACGCTAATGAGGTTGTGGCAAACAACATGGACGTTAGGATTGAGCTCTATGAAGCCTCATCAGGTGACGGAGCCCTAAAGGTGCTCAGGTACCTGACTGGTAGATGCAGGCCAAGGCAGATAGTGAAGGCTGCTAACCTAGACCTGGGGGAATTTGAGAGGCTTACCCAGCTACATGACTAAGGCTATTTCTCTATTATATTAAATTAACCTAGCCCCCCACCAACCTAATCCCCTCAATTCCCTAGGCGACTCCTTAAGTAGCTAGTTGATGCTGCTAAGTCATGCCCACAGCCAGTAGAAGTAGGCAACCTAGCGTCTACCCTACACGATAGGTGGTTTATTGAGCTTCACAATTAACCTTCCTGCCCATTAAATCGATGTATTATAATTATGCAGCATTGTTTTACAACTCTTTCTTTCCTGAAGAAGCAGGTTTTCAACCTTCCACTGCATCCTAGTGAGGAATGTAGATGTTTTAAGGTGCCCTAATCTAGCAAGTAACTTGCTAATGGGCTTCATATCCCTATGGATTTGGTTTTTACATAGAAGCGTATGCGCAACAATTGGGATTCGAGGACCCTTATACTTCCTGAGGTATGGCCTTGCCGCAGATTGCGTAAATGATGTACAAATGAACTCGATGAAAGTGCTAGCCTTTAGGGATGACCCCCTTCCCGCCTCAGTGGGGCGGGTTTTCACGCCGGGGGTCTCGGGCGTTACTCCCTCTTTGGGGGTTAATGGTTTCGTCCTTGGGGTGGTGGTAAGGGTGGGGTATCGCCCCACCGGCTCATCTGAGGCGAGGGAAAACCCCTCTCAGGGCACCAACCCAAGCACCAAAACCCAGCAAAAACTAAGTTTCACAAACCCAACGCAATGAAACCCACATAGTGGCACAACCCCGCCATAAATGGCGAGGCTTGTCCGTTGTCAATGTCTAAGGTGGCTAGAAACTTTCAGCTTTTCCCACTACTGGGACATACATCACCCTACCTATACTATTGAACCTAAGGCCATAGTAAGCATTAATTAACTCATTAGCAGCCTTATCCTAGGGTAGCAACGCCTAATCCACATGTACAGCGGTTCCTTAACGCTATTATTTTCTTCCCATTATTATAGTACAGGTATTGGCGTTGTGAAAGGGCGGAAAGATGCTGAGAATTAGGAGCTTAAGTTACGGGACTATGGGTGCCGTTCCTTAATATTAAAATATTAAAACTTATAAAGGTATGATAATCAATACTTAGGCGATGTTGCAGGTGTGATGTAGCGGTCGGTTACTGAGCATTGATGATAATCGCATGGACTGACTATACTTTTAACTTATTAGTCTTAATTATTTTTTAATCGCTCTAAGATTACTCTAGGTATTGATTCCCTACGGGTGATTAGATGTTTTTATGATTTGCAACTATAGGATTGGTATCGTACACGGTGGATGTGGGTTAGGTTTAATAATTCGAACTTAACACTACTGGTATGAGTCTGGATTACGGCGGGTTAAGTCGTCAGATTGATTCTATGATTAGGTTAAATGTATTGAGGAACCTAGAGGACCTGGAGAGTAGCGTTGAGGGTGTTGTTGAGATTATCACCGAGACTTTGAATGTTGAGAGGCCTAGGGTTATCGCCACGGTTAATGAGGTTAATGAGTGCGGTAGGTTTGACGCAGGCTTATGCTCAACGGTGATGGGCTTCTACGTGGCCAACAACCCAACCATAATAATTAATTATAGGGCCAACTTAACCACGCTACTCCACCTACTGGCCCATCACCTTCAGGCGTTGGAGGTTGGGAGGGATAGGTATGTTCAGGTTAGGGATGCTGAGGAGCTTAGGTTGCCCTGGGATGTAAGGCCCCTTGAGGTTAACGCCGCGGTTAGGTCAATACGCCTAGCCAAGGGTATACCGCAGAGGGTCTTTAAGGTTTGGAACGAGGAGGTTAGGCCCGTTAGTAAGAGGATTGAGGAGGCTGTTAACAAGGTTAGGGCCCTCATGGTTCATTTAAGCAAGGGGGTTGAGTCAGCCATAGCTAATAACTGGACTTACTAGCGTTTCCCAGCTAATGTTTATTGGTGTAAGTACATAAATGGACCTCACCCTGGATTACCCAGGAGATGCTTGGCGAGCAGTAACACGCAGATGCAAGGGTGGGCTACAGCTTAGATCTCGATTTGAGGCACATACATTCTAAACTAGAGGTAGGTTTGCGGCTGCTGTGCATCATCGCCTCAACAAGAGATGGGTTAATGGCTTTGAGGATTAGGTTGATTAAGATGAGGAGTGCCGCTAGGCTTATCAGTGTTCATAAACAATGGCCACTAGGTCCTGGCGTCTTAAACAACAGCACCCTTAGTCTAAGGGACTAATGTCGTTTTCCATGTTTTCAGCAAACACCGTTTCAGTCAATTTAAGGCCATACCCTAAAAGGCTTTATATTTTGTTAAAGAATGAGATTTGGCATCTCCGCCTTACGCCAACGCCAAGTCCCTAAAGTCATACGGTGGGTTTATTCCCTTAGACTTGTAGTAATCGTATTTCTTACCTAGGAACTCCTCTAGGATTGGGCATCCCTCGTACCTACCCTCCCTTGGGCACTTGGGGTTATCGCTATCCATTATTAGGCAGGTACCTGTCTTGAAGTCATAATGTGGACACTTCTTATAGTAGCGTTGAATCGACGCTATTATCCTGTTTATCCACTTCTGCCTGGGATCACTGCCTATGCTCCTCTTTTTCTGCTCAATCTCAAACTCACTCAGATCCTCCTCATACGACAGGCCTAATCACCTCACCCTATCGTGCATGCGAGGCTTAAAATACCTTTTCCTAAGCACTTTTTAAAGCTGTGAACCTAAATCAAGGTGTTATTAAGGTGCCCTCAACTTCGCCATTCTTAAGGTACTTAGCGAGCCTACTTGGGTCTTTGCCGTCGAGGATCACCATGGATATGCCGCTCCTCCTCATTATACCCAGCGCCCACTCATCAATGAGCTCGTATGTCCCTGCGAAGGCCCTAACACCCTCCCTGTGGAGTATGGCCTCAACGTCGCTAATCCTAGCCCTACTTATCCTGGTGGCATTGGGGTTTTTAAATGGGTCATCGGTGTAAAGTGCGTCAACATTCGAGCAGTTGACTACCGTGCCTATGCCCAGGTACTCGGCGGCCAGCACAGACACCATTGTTGTGGATTGGCCAGGCTGGAGGCCACCCATCACCACAACCCTCGACGTTGAGTAGGCCCTGCCCAGTTCGCTCAAGGTTTCAGGTACACCGAGGTGGACGTTGACACCCCTGGAGTTAAGGGCGTAGACCATTAGCCATGCGTTAAGCCTACTGGCCCAGATCCCAATCATGTCAGCCACCGACTCATTCCTAGTCAACCTCCTGGCGGCTTCAATGTACCTCCTGGCTACGTCACCACCCCCAGTAACCACAACTACCTTATTGCTATTTGACTCACTGGCCACCACATCAACGTACCTCTCAATCAATTCCTCGCTGTTAAACACCCTCCCGGTTAACTTAACCACAATGCCCATCACTAGCCGGGCGTATGGGCGTTTTATAAGCTGTAATGGTTTAAGACACCCTTGCCTTAGTAAAATGGTGAGGGGGCTAGGGTGGGTTTAAGGTGCCTTTTTGCAACATACCAGTTGATAATCCTATGGAGAAATCACCATAAACTGGGATGTAATTTACCTTAAATTAACCATAAATAGTAAATTAAACTAATGAAGGTGTCTATGGTTAAAAGAGTTTGAATCTACATGGATCTCGCCAAGAAAAGTGAAGGTTACTTTTAAATCTCAGTTGCATTAGTTTAAGATTAGCCGGTGGTTTAGGTGGCTAAGAAGAAGAAGACTGAGGAGAAGAAGGAGGGTGGACAACAGCAGCAGAAGAAGTAAGCTTGAATCCGTGCTTTTAAAATAAATCAAATTTTCTTTTTTCTTTCAATTCCCACTCTATTCCACTTTTACCCTGGGTATGGAGTGCAGCGACACTGGTCACCTCTTAACATAGTCTATTACGTGCTTAACAATGTACTTAGCTGGGTTTATACCCGTGGCCTCCTTAAAACCCTGCCAAGACATGGATGGGTTAACCTCAAGTATGAAGTAGCCCTCGTCCGTCTCAGCTATGTCGACGCCAGCATACCCAAGCCCGAGGATGTCGCAGGTCTTCAAGGCCAGCTCCACCAGTTCGCCACTTGGCTTAACGGCCTCTGGCTTAGCGCCCTGTGCAACGTTACTCTTCCACCCAACCCCCCTCCTGAATATTGCGCCGATCACTTGACCACCCACCACAACCACCCTATAGTCTCCATTACCCTTCTTATTCAGGAACCTTTGCACATACATTGGCTTGCTTAGGTTGAGTAGGTAGCTGAATATATTCATGGCTACGTCTGGGTCATTAACCTTAAAGACCCCGTAACCCATTGAACCCCTCAACTCCTTAACCACGGCCTCACCAAACCTCTTAACTGCATCGTAGGCCATGAACATGTTTTCACTGGACTCAGTCTCGGGAACGGGTAAACCACTCTTAGCCAGCATCATTAATGCCGCTAACTTGTCGCTGGCCACCAGCCAACTCATGGCACTGTTAACCACGTAAACACCCATGGCCTCAATGGCCCTAACAACCCAAACTCTGTGGAGCAGCTGCTCAAAGTCCCTAATTAAGCCTAGGTGCCTTAGGATCCCACCATCTATCTTAACTGGTTCCCTAACACCCCTACCAATAGCCTGATAAACGCTTACACCCTCCCTGCTCAACCTGACGCTGGCCATGTTTACGTAAACCCTCTTAACCCTATGCCCAAATTCCCTCACTGCCTGCTCAAGGTCCTCTATGTCGGGTTGGTTAAATTCAACTTCATAAGGCCTAATTATGCCTATATCCACGCGCCGGGACATTAAGCACCTAAGTTTTAAACCTAACAGCGTTAAGTTGCGTACATTGCAACGGTGCCTCAGCGTCCAGGTGGGTCATTGGGTGTTGAAGGTGGGTGAACGCAGCCGAGGTAGGTATATTAACCGCATAGCTCTAATGGCTGAGTTGTGATTAATGAGGACGCTGTTAGGAAGTATAGGCAGGCTGGGGATGTAGTCCATAGGGTGCTTAAACATGCGATGGATAAGGTACACCCAGGGATGAGTATCCTTGAGTTATGCAGGTTGATTGAGGATGAGATTAGGGGTAGTGGCGCCCTCCCAGCCTTCCCAGCCAACATAAATGTGAATAACGTTGCAGCCCACTACACCGCCAAGATAAATGACGAGTCCGTTATACCACCCAATTCAATAGTTAAAATTGATGTTGGGGCTCACGTGGACGGCTTCATAGTTGATGCAGCGGTTACTGTGCATTTCAACGCCGCCTACTCCATGTTGACCAGGGCTGCGTGGGAGGCTCTTAGGAATGCCTTAAACACGGCTAAGGCTGGTGTTGAGTTGAGTAGGATAGGGGCTGTTGTCGATAAGACCATCAGCGGCTTCGGCTTTAAACCCATCAGGAACTTGACAGGCCATTTGATAACCAGGTATAGGCTCCACTCAGGTAAGTCAGTCCCGAATTACGATGATGGGAGTAGGGTTAGGATGCTTAACGGTGAGGTCTATGCCATAGAGCCCTTCGCCACAAACGGGAGGGGCATGGTTTTTGACTCGCCTGAGGTCACCATATACATGCTTCAGAGGGTTAATGTAAAAAAGAAGCTTAGCGCCGAGGCTAGCTTAGCCCTCGAATACATATACAGTAACTTTAATCAACTCCCCTTCACCCCAAGGTGGCTTGTCGATAAGTTTGGCGATAGGACAATGGGCATAATTAACGAGTTAACCAGCAAAGGTGCCTTATACGGCTACAGCGTGTTAATGGAGGCGGGCGGCGGCTTCGTAGCCCAATTCGAGGATACGGTTATAGTCACGCAGGATGGGGTGGAGCCATTGGCCAGGGTGCTTGAGTTAATTAACTAAATGCCGCACTACCTCCTAACGTTACCCACAGGTCTACCGAGCAGCCTAGCCAAGCCACGTTTAATCCTGCGCGACCTACCGTAGCCACATGCTGCGCAGTAGCCCTTAGCCACGTTGTACGAGTGCCTACCGCACCTGGGGCATCTTATGTGCGTCTTATTCCTATTCATCTTGCCGAATGACGGCGTACCCTTAGTCATTACCGTCTCTCCGGAGGCGGTGGGTTATATTTTTTACTTCCGGTGGTTTCGTGACCCACCGTCTCCTTCTCGACGGTCTCCCTGGGCCCCCTCACCACAGCGGCTCCCCACCCGTCGCCGGGGGTTCCCAGCCACTACGGCTCTCGGAAACCCAGGGTAACCAGTGAAGGTACTAGGGATAGCTTTATAAACCTATCTAGGTGATATCACCCCGTGAGCTACATAACCCTTAGGTTACCGTTTAATGCTAATGGTAACGTGGCTGGGGAGTTGTTGTCTACTGCGTGGTGGTTTAGGATAGCAGTACGTAGGGTATTAACGACGGCTCAACAACAATCAATCCTGCCGGGTAATAGGATTAGTTGGAAGAATACATTTAGGGGAATAGCCTATAGGATTATCCCGAACAGCAGGTATGCTGATAGTGCTATAATTCTCGTGATGGGTATTTACGAGTCCTGTAGGGAATTAGGCATTGAATTTAGGAATGTTGAGTTGTCTGACTGGCTCATGTTCCAGCAAAGCTGGCTAGAATACCCAGCAAAGAACATTACCTTGAAGCCTGGCTATGAGTTCCACATCACCACAGTCAGGTATGATGGGTTAATTAGTAGGGTTGTTGTTAGGCCAACCGTGCCGGAGAATTACAAGGGGTTACTCGATATAGTTCTCACTAGGCATGTTAAGTACATGGGTAGGGTTGTGGTTAGGGACTACGGTGTCAGAGGCAACCAACTGTGGGTTCACGGTGAGGTTCATATGACGGTACCGTTGGATGTTTATTATGAGCACATGGCTAGGCATAGGCGTAATGCTGGCAAACTCTTTGGTGGCGTTGACGTTAACACCGATAGAATCAACCTAGCAATCATTGATAAGGAGGGTAGGCTAATAGACCACAGGACTTTTTGGTTCAGTGAAGCAACGGCACGTGGTTTTTCCAAGCACAGTGCGTGGAGTATCATTGGCATGAGGATTCACGAGATGCTTAACTACGCCTACCGCCACGGTGTCAAGACCTTACTCCTAGAGAACCCAGATATTCTCGGTAAGCTAAGGCTGATGTGGATTAGAAACGGTGATAGGAGGCATGAAAACTACAACCATAAGGTCTCAACCTTCAGAAGCACAATCATTGAGAGAACAGCCCTAAAAGCACCACTATACGGCATTGAGGTCAAGTACGTAAACCCAAGGGGAACAACAAACTCAACAACACGACGAAACAATGAGAAAGCATGGACTAGATAGGCACACAACATCAGCCTACCTAACAGCCCTAAAAGGACTCACCCACCAACAAAAATGAGCAATACAAATAATCAAGAAAACAGAAACTGCTCCCAACCCTGGGTTAGTGTTTTTAAAGATTAGCACGGTTTTAGGCACCTAGAGGTTGATGAGACCCGGCATGGCTGAACCCTGATGTGGTTAGGGTTATCTGAACCCTCAACACACCTGCAGATGGAGAATTACGGATTTGGTCACTACTTCCCAGTGCAGTTTTTGATTACCTCCACTACGTATTTCATAGCCTGTGTAAGTCATGAAACCGCCGGTGACGTTGATGAGCCAGCAGCAGGCCAACACGCCCAGTAAGCATGGTTGGGGACGCTGCTTTGTGGAATGTTTAAAGGCCATCCTGAGGAGTGTCGGTTATGAAGGTCCCCAGTAGTAGGGAGGAGTTGGCCAGGTTAATAGACCACACGATACTTAACCCAGCCGCAACCCCAATGGACGTGGAGAGGTACTGCAGGGAGGTTATTGACTACGGGTTTTACAGCGTTGTGGTTAACCCATTCTACGTTAACTTAGCTAGGCAAATACTGGGCAATAGGGCTAAGGTTGGTGTTGTCGTGGGCTTCCCCTTCGGGGCAAGTAAAAGCGTCGTTAAGGCTAAGGAGGCTGAGTTGGCCATACTCGATGGGGCTGATGAGGTGGACATGGTCATGAACATAGGCGCCTTCAAGGCAGGTATGCTTGACCTTGTTAAGAGGGATATTAGGGCAGTGGTTAAGGTTGCGCATGAATACGGCGTAGTGGTTAAGGTAATAATTGAGACAGGTTACCTTAACAGGGATGAGAAGGTTAAGGCAGCTAGGCTGGTTATGGAGTCTGGGGCCGACTTCGTAAAGACAAGCACAGGCTACGGACCTGGGGGTGCGAGTGAGGAGGATGTCAAGCTACTTTACGAGGCTGTGGAGGGTAAGATTGGTGTTAAGGCTGCCGGTGGCATTAGGAATGCGCAGCAAGCCATTGCCATGATTAAAGCTGGGGCCAGTAGAATAGGGACTAGCCACGGGGTTGAGGTAATTAATTCATTTAAACCTAGTTAAAAAGACACACAGGTAATAGCCAGGGTTTATTGAGAAAAATGCTTTAAACAGCGAAGCATAGGATTAACTTATGATTAGTGAGGATTTGCTAATAATAAT
The DNA here is from genome assembly GCA_028275645.1 of Caldivirga sp. Taxonomy (GTDB): domain Archaea; phylum Thermoproteota; class Thermoprotei; order Thermoproteales; family Thermocladiaceae; genus Caldivirga. The sequence continues at coordinate 331 of JAPWUH010000010.1, read as the reverse complement.
GCTCACGTTGAGGCTGAGGGGTAGGGTTGGTAGGTATTACCTAGTTAACCTACTGGGGTTAGGGGAGGGGGTGGTTAAGGATAGGTTAAGGGAGCTTAAGGCAATGGGACTGGTGGAATCCTCAAGGTCAGGCTCAACGCTGACCAGCGAGGGGTTGAGGAAACTGAATGAGGAGCTCAACGGCTATGGGGTTACTAACATAGAGGAGGTTGACTTAACCCCAGTCTTCAACAGGAGGTACAGTTACTGCGTAATGGGCGGCCTAATTAAAACGCCCAATAGGCTTAATATAGTTGAATTGAGGGATATCGGCATTAAGAACGGCGGCGAC
>JAPWUH010000209.1 GCA_028275645.1 Caldivirga sp. | reverse complement strand
ATGTCAAGGCAAGCTTTAATAATGGCAATACCAACATTATTCCTTAGTGGGATATTGGTATTCTTCTTGCTTTGGAACTTAGTAATATCATTGCAAAATTGGTCGCTATTCAACCCAGTACCCAAATTCGTAGGGGTTAAAACCTACGCTTACTTGTTCGCTCAGGATTTCTTCCATGCATCACTGCAACATACATTAATATTCACCCTGGGTTTAATAGCAATAGGTGACTTACTTGGGCTTTTATTAGCCGCATTACTGTATTTCATACCAAGTAATATCCAGCGGTCTATTTACCTCTCAATATTCATATACCCACTTGCCGTACCACCCACTGCCTCAGCATTGATATGGCTTTGGTTATTCAACCCCCAAATAGGCATTGACTGGGTATTAACAAGCCTTCACTTACCAACCATTCCCTGGCTTGTCACCCCTACCGCCACTTACATCGCCCTAATAATCGTAGAGGTTTGGGCTTACACCGGCTTAGCGACATTATTTTACTTAGCATCATTCCTGAGCGTTGATAGATCGATAATAGAGGCTGCAAGGCTTGATGGGGCAACCGGAATAGGGTTACTCTTTAGGATTTTACTCCCAAACTCGATGAGCGGTTTCATAGTGGCTACAGCGTTACTGTTCCTATTCTCGTTTAGGATATTTGACATACCATTCATAATGAGCGGTTCAGCAACAAGCCCAACATTAATGACCTTGGTCACGTACATATATTACCTCTATGCATATGCAGAGAACTTCTCAGCAGCCGCGGCATTAGCAACCTTGGTGGCCGTTATAGCTGCTGCGGTTGTAATACCCTATTCATTACTTGGATTAAAGAGGTGGGTCTTTAGGAGGTGATTACCTGTGAATAGTAGGTATGTAATTAAGATCATTAAATACGCATTATTGCAGCTAGTGGTGGCTATTTTCATAATCATATGGCTAGCCCCCTTATATGCAATGCTTATCGGCGGGTTCAAAACAAACATTGCCGCAGCCTCAACCCCAATCTTCATGCCTCCCTCGCATCTTTCCACTGAGGCTTATTACTTTGACTGGCTTGGCTTTGGCACCCTAATAGGACTTGAATACCCCATGATGCGTCAATTATTAATTACAGTGCCTGTGGCCTTAGCGTCTGTTATTCTCGGTAGTATGGGTGCTTACTACTTCTATGTAGAAATGGAGAGAAGGCCTTGGGTTAGTAATTTGGGCTTCTCAATAATATCATTAGCCGCCTTCCTACCGGCTCAAACATTAATAGTACCCCTTATCAAGTTAACATCATCACTAGGCATATACCAAACCTATTGGGGTCTCGCCTTCGCCTATTTTGTGTTTTACCTACCAATGTCAGCACTATTAATGTCAATGTTCCTACCAGTCGTGCCTAAGTATTTATTGGAAAGTGCCCGACTTGATGGCGCGCGTGATTGGGCTATATTCTGGCATGTTGTTTTTCCAATAGTGCTACCTGGTTTCTTATCCACATTAATTTTCGTTTACTTAATGGTTTGGCAGGATTTCTTCATACCATTAATCATAGCTACAAAGCCAAGCCTATATATGCTTCCCATAGCAGCTAGGCAGTACGTTGGCGGGTATGCAATACTTTATAATAGGTCGTTTGCGGCTGGCGTTATTACATCAGCAATACCATTGATAATCTTTACATTTTTAGGTAGATACTTCATAAGGGGGTTAGCTGCACTTGGTGGAGGTGCTAAAGGCTTATGAAATAATTGCAATAACATAACTAGGTAATCAAAATCCGTTTTTAACCAGAAAAATTAAAAAATCAATACGATGAAGAGTTACTATGGTTGCCATAAGGATGGAAGAGTTAACAAAGTATTTTAAGAAGGGGAAGGTTATAATAAAGGCTGTTGATCATATAACATTTAAGATAGATGATGGCGCAGCTTTTGGGATACTTGGTCCTAGTGGTCATGGAAAAACAACACTCTTAAGGTTAATAGCCGGTCTTGAGATACCCACTGACGGCTACATATATTTTGATAATGAGTTAGTATCAGCACCCAATAGGGTTGTTATTGAGCCAGAGAGGAGAAGTGTAGCTATGGTATTTCAGAACTGGGCACTCTACCCGAATATGACGGTTTACGATAACATAGCTTTCCCGCTAAGAATGAGCAAGATGAGTAAACACGAAATAGATAAGAGGGTTCGTGAGATAGCTGAGGAACTTGAACTAACTCGTGTCCTTAACCATTATCCTAAGGAATTATCAGGTGGCCAGCAGCAGAGGACAGCGCTGGCAAGGGCGCTTGTTAAGAACCCAAAGGTGCTACTTCTAGATGAACCCTTCAGTAACCTGGATGCTGCCCTCAGGGATAGTGCCAGGGCATTGGTGAGGGAAATTCAAAGAGTAAGAAAGCTCACAACAATAATAGTTTCACATGATCCAGCAGACATCTTCTCAATAGCTGATGTAGCCGGTGTCATAATTAACGGCAAATTCGCCCAAATAGGCAGCCCAGTGG